>JAFMIS010000118.1 GCA_017853915.1 bacterium | reverse complement strand
CTTGAAGGACATCCTGATGGTGTGGGTAGAAAGCTAGATTTCCTGACGCAGGAGCTCGGGCGCGAGCTTAATACTATCGGCTCGAAGGCCCAGGATGCTGGAGTGCAGGGGTTGGTGGTTGAGGCTAAGGCTGAGGTTGAGCGAATACGAGAGCAGATTCAGAACGTAGAGTGATGATATGGGTCGAAAACTATCGCGTCAGGGAATTCTGTTTGTTCTTGTTGGGCCCACCGGGAGTGGAAAATCCACATTCTGTGAGCGCCTGATCGCTGAGTTCCCAGATGTGTTGTCGTACTCTACGTCAGTTACCACCCGCCCAGCGCGTGCAAATGAAGTGCCGGGGAAGAGTTATCATTTCATCTCTCGAGATGAGTTTATTGCGCGTAGAGATCGGGGAGAGTTTTTCGAGTGGGAGGAGAATCACGGGAACCTCTACGGAACCTTGAGATCGAATTTAGAGAATGGCATTACGATGGGTAAGGATCTCCTGTTCCAGATCGATATTCGAGGGGCGCTGAATTTTAAGCGGAATTTTTCCGAAAATACGGTGACTCTGTTTATCGTTCCTCCATCGTTCGAGGACCTCCAGAAGAGGCTTCGAGGACGAGGGACTGTTGATCAGGGCGAGTTGCAGCGAAGGTTTTCGACCGCTCGAAGTGAGTATGAAGCGTTGCTGTCTTTGCATGGCACTCCAGGGGGGGTAGATTACTTGATTGTGAATCGCGAATTGGATTCTACCTACGATGAGGTGCGAGCGATAGTAATCGCTGAGCGTGCTCGGTACAGCCGGCTCGATAAGGATTCAGTAAGGCAGTTTTGTGAGGTGACGATATGAAAGAGCTCGTTGTGCGTATGGGGTGCGTTGTGCTGCTGCTTATCGGGGTTGTGGGATGCGGAATTCAGCGTAACAAAGATCCTAAATTTATAGAGGATATTCGCCCGATTCCTCCCGCTCTCAAGGTAAATTCGTTCTCCATTCAGAGGAGAGACCTACAGCAGGCGATATCCAGGCTGGCTGATACTCCGATACGGCTAGTCCCTGTGTATCAGACGGTATCCTCCACTGAGAGTTATGAGTATCGAGTGTTCGATGTAACACCGGATAGCGTGTACGCGCTCATGGGGATCGAGAATTCGGATATAATTGTCGCGGCGGATCGGTATCTTATAAAGAATCCCGCGCAATTTCCCGCCTTCGTGCGGCTCTTGGGAAGTGAGAACGAAGCTACCATCGAGATACGAAGGGGGGGCGAAGCGCGCTTGATGAAATACAGCTTCGTTCCGGCCGCGCGGCGGTAGAGCCCGAACCTCAGAGCCTTGCTCTACGAAACAACCTTGTCCGAACTCCCTGGTATGGTCTCTTCTCGTTTGCCTAGTTGCACCAGGCCCTGAGAGGTTTGTTCGGCGGCCAATAGATCCGCTAGGGTTTTGTTCCGGAGCAGCTCGTCGATAGCGTATTGAAGCTCTTGCCACACACCATGCAGGCTGCAGCTCTCTTTGGTCGAGCAGATAGCGGAATTATCAGATGTTGGATGTATAGGTGCATAGTCGCAGATAATCTGAAAAGTAGCTCCTTCGGTGGCGTACAAAATCGCTTTGAGCGTGGTCTCGTGAGGTGGACGCGCGAGGAGATATCCGCCGTGAGGGCCCCGTGAACTTTCAATCACTCCGCCCTTGCGGAGGCGTTGAAGGACCTGTTGCGTATACTGAAGGTCTAGCCCCTGACTATTGGCTATTTCGATCGCTCCAACCGGAGCTGAACCGTAGCGTCTCGCTACATAGAGCGAACACAAAATGCCACATTCTCCCCACTTTGTTACACGCATACGCTCTCTGTCCCCGGACACTAGCCGGTAAAGGATACCACAGATCAATGCCGAGGTACACGACAGGTATCGTTCTAACTTAGGTATTCAGAGGCCAAGATCAGGGTCCAGGGAACGATAGCCATAATGGTATAAAGGACAGCAACGCACCTCAGTGCCAGTGGAAGCCAGCGGATGCCTTCTGTTTGGGTACAGAGGTACACCGTGAATCCAACACAGATAGCCTTGGTGACTACAATCGCTGGGATACATCCAATACAGTTCATGAGAGAGCGTAGGAGGGGATTGCCCTCCGCATGAATGCCGTACACGATCACTCCGGTTGCGGTAAGAATACCATCGAGGACTTGCAACAACACGATCAGCGACCCAATCCAGAATAGATGCGAATGGGAATGAAGGCGCTCGCCGCTCCTTCCGCCCTCAATGAGCTTCAGGTCAGGGATTAGTTGACGTACCTCGTGCCGCTTTTGTACCACCGCGCTGGACATGCACCTACCTATCTCAGGTCATTTGTGACCTTATGTCCTCATGTCGAGGCACGTTGGGTAAGTGATTCAGCTAAAGTGAGATCTAGGGGAATTTCTTAGATGGATGTCGCCACGTAACAGCCGCTTAGCTGTTAGCCGCTTCCAGTCGTATTGCAGTCTGGTTGGGTTTAATGAGACCCTTCCATGCCCGCAATCTGCTCTAGCTCGGAGACTAAATTGGTAATCTTCTCGCGAATGTCCTCAGCGAGAACCGAAATGAGGGTCCCGGTTTGAGAAACTGAGTTGTCGGTGTGTACGGTCTCTCGAGCGATCCACTCAGCACAGCTTCCAAGGTGATCGAGGCGGCTAGCGATTTCAAGAATCTGAGCAAGGGTGTTCATTGCGTCCTCGTAATAACGATAATTCAGATGCTGTATGTACGATGAGGTTTTAATAGGGGAGGGTTCGGATAAAGCGGCAGGTGGGCGAAACTAGGGAAAAGATGAGATGGGGAGACGCATGGGTGGTAGTAACCTATCGAATAAGCGAGCAAAGGCAATCAACCATGGTTTTCAAATCGAAGCTGAAATCACGTCAATGCGATCTTGGCCTGGTAGAGGCCCCAATATTTATCATCTGAGCGTGCCTGATGGAGCAGCGTGGAATGCTGCTTGGGGTAGTCTGCTGGTAACGGTTGGTTTGACAACATCAGTCTACACCGCCATCTGCTCGGTAGCGGTTAGTCCTTGGCTCTCGCTCGGAGTTGTGGGGCTGTCGACGGTGATCGGCGCCTCGTACCTCGAGCGCCATTACATTCGCTTCGCGGCGGCGGTATCGTCGGCGCGCGCAAAAGTAGAGGGATGGAGCGGATACGTACCTTGATAGCTACAACGGCTATCGAGTAGCGCTCAGATCAAAACTTGACTCAAGGGAGAGAACGCCTCCGCCGTAGGAGATACCACCGACACCCACCCCGAGAGAGCGGATCTTGTCAGGGTTGAGGGCCTCGTTCAGCTCCGGGTTTCCACCGGTGAACATGGCGAGCGAACTCTTCACTGAGTCAACAATAGTAGCGACCTGTTTGAAGTTGAGGTAGAGCGAGACGAGGTTTAATCCATTCAGCTGAGTCTGAAGGGGGCTCGACAATGAGGTAGTGAACGTGGGGGACTTGCCACTCTCAGAAGCGATCAGGTCGCGTATCGCTCCCTCAGAGGTTCCTACCAAGAGCGAGGAGCTCCCTTTAGGCGAGCTGATATAGGCACCGACTCCAATTAGGGTGGTAAAGTATCGAGTAGGACTCTCCGAGATATCCTTCGATACCCAGGTCGCATTCTGACCACTCAGAGACATTACCATACCAAGGCTCGACTCTACGAAGGAGGCCAGCCCCGCCCGATCGGCCGAGTCGATTGAAAGGTAGAGATCCGGCATCGGCGAGCCTGATGTATTGTTTCGAATACCGAGGGTCACTCCATGGATATTTTTGGCGTGCGAGCTGATATCATCTCCGGATTGTTCTTTCAGAGTCTCAAGGAGGGGTTCAATCTTGCTGATAAATTTCGAGTCGAAAGAGAGCGCGATCGCAGTATCAGCGGGGAGCTTCGCTGATACAGCCGGGAGGGAGCTTCCCTCAAGAGCCGAAAGGACTTTTGTTTGCGAATCGTTGCGGGGAGCAAAGACCACGTTGACTCGTGAGTTGTACTGTTGAGAGAAGGCAGTGCTGCCAGCGAAAGCGATGACCGGAATTGTCTTAGGATCGAGACTTCCGGTTGTATCAGCGCTCGCGAGCTTCTCAAGGAGCGGTTGAAGTCTAGCAACTGAGGCGAAGGCAAACGCCAGAGAATCAGCGCCGGACGCGAGCTTGGCTGTGGCTGTCTTGAATTCCGGTAACGCCTTGAGGGTAGCCAGGGTTTGAGTGTCGTTTGAGGCGAATAATCCCTCCAGGTTCGACTTGGCTAGCGAAATGCCAAAACGATCTTTATTGGCGGCGGCGTACAGTTTCGCGGGAACTTGGGCTTTTGAAATAGAGAGTCCAGTGGCGCCATTGACTGTCTCTGGTGACACTTGAAGTCCTGACTCAGAGAGGAACGAGCTGAAGATCTTTAATTTTTCCGTGAGATCAATATTGGACGCGTGGTCCGCGAAAACTCCTACATCAACTGGAAGGGATTGATCGCTGGATGGGCCAGCGAATAGAACAACGGAGGAAAACACCTTCTCCGGGGAGTACATCCCGCTGTCAGACACCAGACCAATCTTGACCAAGGACTCGTAGGCGTGGCGTATGAGGTCAACAGCATCATCCTCCATACCTTGCTCCTCTACGCGCGAAATAAAGGCATCCAGGGAGTCCTTGGCGTTCATCTTCGAGCCAAATGGAGAGGCTTGCAGAAGCTTGTAGCCGCTACTGTTGAGGTCTACTACGGAAAAGAAAGCTGTTGAGCTCGGAAGCTTCTTGAGGAGAGAGGCTGAGAGTAGGGGGTTCTCCTGGGAAGTGCCCGGGGTCTCCCTCTTGGAGCACCCCACGAATGACAGGGCGATAAGAGCACACGACAGGGTTATGAGGGAGCGAAGTTTGTTCATGAGTAGGTCTCCACGGAGAGGCAAGGCTAGTTCCATGGGTAACCTATCGAAGCTAGGCTCAAATCACAAGGCAAGAATGGTCAAAAAGGTGGCATGTTCATAGTTCGCTTTTAGTTTGAGTTTTTCTGTAATTTCCGGGGCCTCAAAAGCCACTTTTTCCATTGCGAATGAGGACAACGGTCGATTTAATGGAGATAGTTTGGATCGTGTTTCGCCCCACGCTGCAATACTCAGAAGGAGTGGAGACAGTCTGTGGGACCCGATGAAGTAGCTTCAGACGTGGTGGGTGTTGCCCCGGTCAACGGTTCGACGCGGGCTCGTCTTGGAGGAAATGGAATCAAGTAATGTCTAATGCCATGGTACCTGCATTTCAGATCGAAAGTGGAAGCGCATGGTTGTCGATACAGGTAGTGTCGGGAGTTCTATGTCACTGACCCGTCTGGATTGTGACATTTTTAGAGGGCGAGACGCGCTACCAGACGCGTCGTCCTTCGTTGCCTTTAACCCGATGTTGAAGCCAGCGCAATTCGTCTTTGCCGGTTCTACGGCGATCGCGCAAGGTTTGGGATCCCAGGTGGCGTATCGACTTGCGATCGATTACTTCACCCGAGGGGTGGAGGCCCACTACGGCGCGGTGGGGAGTAGGAGGTCAGTCGCGATTGATGAGGAGGCGGTCAGCAAGGTTCTCGAGGAGGCATTTAGAACGGCGAACTCATCGGTGTATGGGTTTGGTCATAAGTTGGCCGCAGGGGGAAGGATGGCCGCGTCGCTTCTCGCTCTCGCTATTGAAGAGAGCCGTTTCGCGACGGCGCGGGTGGGCTTGGGGAGCGTGTATCTCTTTCGGGACAATCAGCTCTTTCCTTTCTTCGCGTCCGAGTGGGTAGATCGATCGATTGTTGGGGATGTTGAAGAGTTCCCGAGTGATCTGAGTGTTCAGCGACAAGCGTTTGTGGGGTCTAATTCGATTATTGATGTGGAGATAGCATCGGTATCGCTGGCCCCGGGGGATGTGATTTGCGCTTTTTCCCGCTCACTCACCTCACTCAACGAAACTCTATTGTTTCAGCATCTCGAGACCGTTCGAGCTGAGGGATTTCCTGAGACGCAACCGCGAGATATGGCGGAGCGCTTGTGTGTTGAGGTCTTTACGGAACCTGACACCTTGTCGTTCAGTTGCGTGGCAGCCGTCGGTCCCGAGGTTATCTATTGTTCTAAGATAGTGGCTTAAGAGGAACGTGGGTAAAAATCTCTTAGCTGAGGAAAAGAGCCCGTATCTTGCCCAACACAAGGATAATCCCGTGTGGTGGCATCCCTGGAGTGATGCCGCCTTTGATCGGGCGCGTCGAGAGGATAAGCCAGTGTTTCTCTCTATCGGGTATTCAACCTGCTACTGGTGCCATGTGATGGAGAAGGACTCCTTCGAACATCAGAGCGTGGCGGATATTTTGAATGAGCATTATGTGAGCATCAAGGTCGATCGCGAGGAGTTGCCTGATATCGATCAGATGTACATGCAGGTGGTGCTTGGAATTCACGGACATGGCGGATGGCCGATGTCAGTTTTCTTGACGCCGGATCGGAAGCCATTCTGGGGCGGAACTTTTTTTTATCGGGATGTGTTTTGCAAGATCCTGGGAGCGCTGCATGATGCATGGTGTCATGAGCGAGATCGGGTACTTACTTCGAGCGAGGAATTAACTAGGTTTCTGCGCGATAAACAGGCTACTCCGGTCGGAGGTGTTGTTGATGGGCCATTGTTGGCGCGAGCCATAGAGCAGCTTCTTGGTCGATATGACGCGCGGCATGGGGGATTTGGCTCCGCCCCGAAATTTCCGCCCACGCAGCAATTGAGGCTTCTTTCTCGCCTTAATGTGACGACGGGCGGTGCCGCGACGCGGGAGGCGATCGCCACTACGCTCACGTCGATGGCGAGGGGAGGTCTCTTTGATCACGTTGGCGGGGGTTTTCACCGCTACTCCGTGGACGAACGCTGGTTAATCCCTCACTTTGAGAAGATGCTGTACGACAACGCGCTGCTGGTATCAACCTATCTCGATGGGTATGTGGAGACTAAGCAGGAGCTCTATCGTGACGTTGCCGCGCGCACATTAGATTACCTGCTCCGTGACATGCGCTCGCCCGAGGGTGGTTTCTACTGCGCTGAGGACGCTGGCGAGGTTAATCGAGAGGGGGAGTTCTATGTATGGAGCGCGACTACAATACGAGGGCTTCTTCCCGAGGAGGTATCGGAGTCCTTTATGCGGCGGTACGGCGTGACGGACGAGGGGAATTTTGAGGGTGGCGCCTCGGTTTTGCATATTCCGACGGGAGTAACTTGGGCTGAGGCTACCTCCGGTCAGATGAGCGAGGCACGGGAGGTCTTGTTTCGGGAGCGCGCGCGGCGCCCACGCCCCGCGCTTGATACCAAGATGATTACGGCTTGGAATGGCCTGACGATCACCGCGCTCTGCCGGGGGTATCAGATCCTTGGTGATGAGCGCTATCGCCAAGCAGCTCTCCAGTGCGCGCGATGTATTCGCGCAAAACTACACTCCGGCGCTACATTACTGCGGCGATACCGAGCGGGCGATTCTCGCTTTGCGGCGACGCTGGAGGACTATGCCTACCTGACAGAGGGAATTTTACAGCTCTACTATACGAGCGGGGATGCTGAGTGGCTTCGATATGCGATGGCCATCCAAGACGAACAACATGAGCGCTTGTGGAGTCCTTCGGTCCGGGCCTACGTGGCATCGCGATCG
>JAFMIS010000117.1 GCA_017853915.1 bacterium | reverse complement strand
ATTTCATGGCCGGGATAGATGAGGAGTGGTTTGTTATTGTTCACGTGGATATTGAGGCCAAGGCAGCGAGCGCGCTGAAGGCGATCGCGGACGGGAGAAGAGCGGTAGTGGATGGCAAGCCTGAGGATCTGCTGGCGGCTTTTAAGGAGATGAGCTGCTCGCTGAGCGGTATGTACTCGTCATTGTGTCGCATGGTCGAATACTGTGAGCCCTTCGTGTACTTTCACCGAGTGCGCCCATACATTCATGGATGGAAGAATAATCCCGCTCTTCCAAATGGGCTCATATACGAGGGCGTCGCGGAGTACGGCGGAGTGGGGCAATTCTTTCGCGGAGAAACAGGCGCGCAGAGTGGGATTATCCCCAGTTTAGATGGTTTTCTCGGGATCGGACACAAGGAGGATCCTCTCAAAGCGTATCTGATGGAGATGCGATCCTATATGCCTCCGCAGCATCGCTGGTTCCTTGAAGCGACTGAGGCGGGGCCCAGCACCCGTGATTTTATAGCCGCGCACAAACTGAGCCCCGGATTAGAGGAGCAGTATAATCAATGCGTGGATTGGGTGGAGAAGTTTCGCAGCAAGCATCTCGAGTACGCGGTTTCGTACATTGCTAATCAGGCCCAGCGTGACCCTGCAAATCCCTCGCAGGTGGGGACTGGAGGAACTCCTTTTGTTCCGTACCTATCAAAGCATAGGGACGAGACGGGCCAGCATAAGATTACCAGCTAGCGGCATCGCCACTGGCAGGGATTGTTCCAGGCCTACCTAACGCTGGGTCGCCAAATATTCAGACTAGCAGTCCTCGTCTTTGACCTTGTCCGCGATGTTTTCCGCACCCGAGGTGTGTCCCTCAATCTCGACACACAATCCCGACTTGAGGTCAGCTTTGGTCAAGCCCTTGAAAACAGTTGAGTCAGTCAGGCGGAAGGTCTTCTCCTTAACCGTTACATTCGGATCCACATAGGCCGTAATCTTGCCCTTTGCGCTTACCTCAGTAGCGTCTCCGAATCCATCTCCGTCGCTATCGCCATTATCCTCATCTGGATCCTGTGAATCATCGAGGCCGTCATTGTCCGAGTCCGTGTTGCAACGACTGCTACCGAGTCCGCCTTCAACAACGTCAGAAACTCCATCGCTATCTGAATCGGTGCCGCGCACGGATGTTTTCAGCCTTTCTCGCTCCGCGGCTGTGAGTTTTTTGACCCTGCGTGAGAGCTCCTTTTCGTCCTGCTTTACCTTTTCAGCTTGTCGTTTTGCGGCTGTGTAGCGTGGGGACGCGAAGGCTGGGGATGAGAGAACCAATACGAGGGCAAGAGTGCTGATGATGATTTTCATAGAGTTGATCCTCAAAAGAACGGTAGTCCCACTATCATAACGAGAGGGGGCTGGAGGGGCAACAAGATTAGGACAGGGAGGGCTGGAAGAGAAACAATAGAAGAGAATCTTGGCGGCTGCTGGAGCCAGCTCCCCGCTTGGTTTAGGTGTGTTAACAACGAGTTGCTCCAACCTCACCAGCATGTGACCCGATGGAACCTCTTGCCCTCTCCGCAGCTGCATTGCTCGCACCTTTCCTGATTGCTCCGCCTTAGTTGCGGCCTTCATCTTCAAGGTCTAGTGCATTAACGTCTCGTGACTGGGCGCCCCAGGCCCATAGCGGTGGGCGTGGTTGTCGAGAGTAGTTGCGGCCTGGTGGTAGTGAATAAGTGGCTCCAAGGCTTAAAGTCCACGGTTTTCACAGACACACTGCGTTTCCCGCAACTTGGATCGCAGTATTGCCGGCTGGTGAATCACCTTGGCAGTACCAGCCGGTGCCATCAACGGCAGGCCTGGAAATTCTCACGGGATAAGGAGTCCAGCCAAGTCTAGATGGAGCAGCGGATATCTGGGCGGTGCAACTTCCACTCACCACTTTTTTCCCGGGTGAACAGGCAGCGGTGCAGCTGCTCGAGGCTGAATAACCTCCGTCTGAGCACGAGACATATTCTAGTGAAGCTCGGATTGAGGTAGGGACCTCCCCTCTACACAATAAGGGTACGCACCCCTGCGTGGGGTCGCTCGTGGGAACACCCCCCTGAATATCAGGAGCCGGTACGGACTCGCTCAATTGTTGCGCGCTCGAGGGTTCATGTACGATCGATATGAATACACAGCACCAAAAGAGGAGGTGTGCCCTGAGACTATGTACCTGCCGTTCTCGGCGAGTCATGTGTAGCTCCCTTACTATAACCTTTACAGGGAAGTCGTCTCACCTAATCTAAAACTTGAGTAAAAATGACATCCCTGACTGAAAATTTTTCCGAGTAGGGATGTAACGCTCTGATCTCAATCAGACAGTTTTTCCCTCTGGTCCCTCTTCCCTCCTTTCCCTCTGTAGCCGGGCTTCCCTCTGTATCAATTACCCACGAACTTCGTGTGGAAGGTTGTTCAGCAACAGTAGTGGGTAGCCCCTCTATCGAATGCAGCCGGCTGTCGGGCCATCACCCTCCGAGTCGGTCGTAAAATCGTTGTTCTTCCATGTATTGGCGCATGCAGAGGCGCCCCCATTTATCGCTAAAGACTCTGGTTGTTGATCATCAACCGTTACGACGTTATTCCGGATCACATTGCGTCGAGAGCGGGAGTCGAGCCCGAATCCAGCCAGCACGCCGGAGATCCTGTTACCTCTGACCACATTTTCTTCACCAACTACGAAGAGCGCCGGATACTTTAGTCGGGTAGAGTTGCTTATGAAGAGATTTCCTCGAAGTACACTCCGCGCTCCGGTGAAATAGAGAGCCATCAGGGAGTTGTCGCCCGCTGTTCTGAAATCATTGTCAGCAATGGTAAGGCTATCGCCGCGTATGATCGCTCCGTTGCTCGAAGATCCATAACACGTAACGCGTGAGATTGCGCTGTGTGTCCCGGAGAATCGAAATGGGGTAGCTTCGAATCGCGGCTGGAGGCACACAAGCCGTTTAATCCGCGCATGGTCGACATCCTGCATCTGAACATCGGGGGTTGATTCCCCTTGAGAGAAGACTTTGATGTCCTTGAATTTGTGTCCAGCGCCACCTTTGACGAAGAGTCCGACGGTGTGGCCACGGATCGTTCCATTTTTGATCGAAACACCGCGGCGACCGATCACCTCGACCCCGGGCTGGTCTGGTTGCTCGAGAATGGAGTGTCCATTGAGGTTCACAGTAATATTATCGGCGCCGATCCTCAAAGGCGCTAGGCAATCGTTTGTTAGTCTTGTATTCCGCCTCACCGTGCCACACGGCCGAGCTGGCGCGCCGATCTCGACCGCACTCTCTGCAGTCGACATCATGGATTGATCGCTGCTTATCCGAAGACGCACTAGATAGGTTCCGGGCGCGGCGTACTCATGCTCCGCGTGTGGACCGTGCGCTGAGGTCGCGTCACCAAAGGTCCAGTAATAGTCGCGCTGGTCTGTTTCCTGAGCCGTTACTTTTACGACATTACCCTCGACGAGCACCGTAAATGTTGGGTCGGGTGGCTCACCCGTGACGGGAAGGTTCACGGAAACGTCGAGATTCTCGAATATCTGGGAGACTCCCGCGCGCTCTGCCAGGAATGGATTGTCGTGAATGAACTGTCGCTCGGCAGTGAGAAAGCCCCAGGGTTGTTCATATGGAGGGGCCTGGTCCGGAAAGTTCCAATGAGTCGCCATGATGCTGTGTCCAGCCACATCTTTGAGTGCTGGATCGTCGAATGGGTGTGCTAAACCCAATGGGTGTCCAAGTTCGTGCGCGTAGGCTCCTAATGGTGTGCAGGGGAATGCCTCAACTCCTTTGCCATCCGGATCCGGGCACTGGCCACCGGAGTATGCCGGGTTGTTGAATTGAGGAAAAAGCTCGACACCGAGAAGAACTGTGCCGCACATACCCGCACACCCTTGGGCACCGCCAGCCCAAAAGCCAGCGCCGTGAGCCCAAATTGCTGTTACTGTCCCCGGCGACCAAATGGGAATACCGGCTTGGCTCATCTCGGTAAGGATCGAGCCCCACCAGTTTCCGTTGTTGACGTAGTACTGTCTCGTCTCTTTCGCGTGGTAGACCTGCACGATATCAGGAGTTGAGAATGCCCAGGTTCGTCCGCCGGTAGCGAGCTCGTACCAGGCTTGCACGTCTCGCGAAGACTGCTTGAGCGTGGCGAGGACGTTAGCATCAAACGCTACATCAGAAGGTACGACATAGTATACCGACAGGCCAAAGCTTGGAGCGATTGAGAGATTGGATGAGGAGCCGGCTACCAATTGGTCTTCACACTTGGGATAGACTGAGTAGTTTTCTGTCTGGTCACACTTCACCGAAGGGCTAGAGGGATCGATCGCAGCGGCCGGTATGGTTCCCCCCAGCACGAGCGCAATCGCGATTACGGATGTGATAATACGTGAGTAGTGAATAATCATGAGTGTGCTTCTCCGCATCAATTGAAAGGCTTGCGGATAGTGACGCACCGACTTTGGTCCCAGATATGATTGCCGCTACTTGGCAGACCTCGATAAAGATCGGCTGAATCGGAAGAACTCGGTTGGCGAAGGTGCGAGAGTATCAGAGAGATAACGGAGCAAATCGTTCGATGTTCAGTCCGCGGCTCATCAGTTCTGCCGCCCGACCTGAGGAGTGAAACGTGGCTGAAAAACAGGAGCTGTCCTGCCAGAGTAGGGACTCCGAGGAGGCAAAAGCTTGCCCATCAGAGTAACCGAGTCAGTACCCGCGCTAGAGCTGAGTGCTGAGGTTTTGGCTTTCTAGAACTGGTTTCACAGCAAACCATAATTTTGAAACTAGTTCTGGCAGCTCACTCCAATTCCACCAACATGTGACCCGATGGGACCTCCTGGCCCTTACGAACGTGGATGGTTCGAACTCTTCCTGATCGCCCCGCCTTAATTGGGTTCTCCATCTTCATGGCTTCGATCACAAGCAGCACCGAATCAGCGGTGACTTCATCTCCCGGGGCTACTTTGACCTCGGATACTATGCCTGGGATCGGCGAGCGCACGAGGAGGGGGCCCTGAGGAATATCAGTTGTAGATCCTCTTGTTGTCTGTTGCTTGGCTCCACGTGCTAGGGTCGTCACATCGACCGAGTAGAGAACGCCCTCGACAAAAAATGACAGGGTTGAGCCCCTCCGCTCCCGAAACTCTACGTCGTACATGCTCCCATTGATTGTAATTGAATACCGACTCATAACGTACTTCGCTCGACGCCCTCCTGTAGAGCGGTTCGTCGCCACAAAGAGCCGGGCTCGCGCCCAGATCCGCCGAGTCCTCTTTCAATCGAGCCGTCAGGATTTATCCAGCAATCTCCTGGTGGAAGGAGCGTTTGCAGAGCCGCCGCGATAGCCACGACGACTGAATCAGATAACCGCGAAGGGCCTGATATAAAGGCGATGCCCTCATGCGAGAGGGGTGGGGGAAGAGGGGGACGTAGTGCGACCCGTGCCATGGTATCCTAGAGAGGAATATTTCCGTGTTTCTTTTTCGGAACCGATTGTCTCTTGGTTCTCAAAAGGGAGAACGCTTCTATCACCCGGGCGCGAGCCTCGCGAGGTTTGATGATCGCATCGATAAAGCCCAGCTCGGTAGCCTCCCACGGAGTGGCGAATTTATCACGATACTCCCGTACTAACCGCTCCCTGCACTCACGTTCGTTTCCTTGACGCGCCGCGTCCTCAAGTTCTTTGCGGAAGATTATATTAACAGCCCCCTCTGGTCCCATCACGGCGATCTCCGCCGAGGGGAACGCGAAGTTCATATCGGCTCGAATATGCTTCGAGCTCATGACGTCATACGCGCCTCCGTACGCTTTGCGCGTGATAATGGTAACCTTTGGCACCGTAGCCTCCGCGAACGCATACAGGAGCTTCGCCCCATGCCGAATTATTCCTCCGTGCTCCTGCTGAACTCCGGGGAGGAATCCCGGGACATCGACCAACGTCAGCAGTGGAATGTTAAAAGCATCGCAGAATCTGACGAATCGAGCGGCTTTGGTGCTGGCGTTAATATCAAGACATCCTGCGAGCGCCGAGGGTTGATTGGCCACAACTCCCACCGTTTTTCCGTTAAGGCGGGAGAACCCAATGATGATGTTCGGCGCGAAGCGAGGCTGAAGCTCGAAGAAATCTCCGTCGTCAGCGATCGACGTTATCAGTCGCTTCATGTCGTACGGGAGATTTGACTGCGCTGGTATGAGCTGGTCAAGCTCTGGATCTTCTCGGGTGGCTGGGTCTCCCGAAGCAACCATCGGGGCTTCATCGAGGTTGTTTTGAGGTAGAAAGGAAACGAGAGTTTTGCATAGCTCGATGCACCGCGCTTCACTTTCGGCGTCGAGGTGGGAAACTCCGCTGATAGAGCCGTGAGTCTCAGCGCCGCCCAGTACCTCTTTCGAGATCTCCTCCTTCGTGACGGTCTTAATCACGTCGGGGCCGGTAATGAACATGTGGCTGGTTCCCTGCACCATAAGAACAAAGTCTGTGATTGCCGGCGAGTATACAGCACCCCCCGCGCACGGACCCATGATGAGTGATATCTGCGGTACTACTCCGGAGAGTAGGGTATTTCTTAAAAAGATATCGGCGTAACCACCCAGACTTTCGACGCCCTCTTGAATGCGTGCGCCCCCCGAGTCGTTAAGTCCGATGATGGGGCAACCAAGACGCTCGGCAAGATCCATAATCTTGACGATCTTTCGGGCGTGCATCGCCGCCAGGGAGCCGCCGAAGACTGTAAAGTCTTGAGCGAATATGCACACCGGCCTGCCGTGTATAGTTCCGGTACCGGTAACAACGCCGTCACCCGGGTAACGCTTCTCAGCTAATCCAAAATTACTCGAACGGTGGGTGACGAACTTGTCCAGCTCCGCGAATGAACCTGGATCAACCAGGAGAGCTATGCGTTCGCGAGCAGTGAGTTTGCCGGCCTCGTGTTGTTTATGTACCCGCTCTGAACCTCCCCCGGCCTCTGCCTCGGAGTTTCTTCGGGCTAATTCGTCGTTCTGTTCCATACGCGTGGAATGTTAGCCCCGCGCGAGGCGGCCGTAAACGGTAAATAGCATTGGGCATAGCACTGAACATCGGTGACGCGAGCACGACCCTGTCGGAAATCTTGCCTTTACGGGTTGGATCGCCGGGGGTATCTTTAGGTGATGATACAGCGTGTGCCAGGTGTTTTTGTGGGATTGTGTGGGTTGATGCTGGCGCTTGTCGGATGCTCTTCGTTATCTGGTAGTGACGGGCCCTCAGAGCCAGCTCAATCATCCCTAATTCTCCGGCAGCCTGAGGTGGTGGAGAAGGAATTATTTAAAATCATCAGTGCGTACTACTGTGAGCATAGGAGCTGGCCAAAGGCTTTTGGCGATATCGAGGAATTCGAGGAGGCGCGTGGGCGAGCCACGGCAATCCTAGCCGATTTTAAGAATGCCAATCTCTCCTCACAACGGGCGATCATTCTTACCGTGGTGTATGAGAATGCTCTTGGGGTTGAGCGTAAAGTGTCGTTCATAGCTCCACCGAGGTGTGATGAAGATGAGAATGCAGATCACGTCTCGATCGCGGCGGGTCGAATACGATTCGCGCTACCGGAAGATTTTGAGTTGCTGAGCGGGAAGGAGATCAAAAAGAAGTGGAGAGCTCCCCCGTATCCCGACGTGGTGTGGCGCGGTGATGACGATCTGCTCATAGCTGTTCGTTTCGGTGATGTCGT
>JAFMIS010000116.1 GCA_017853915.1 bacterium | reverse complement strand
AACTTTGCCTATCAGTGACTTCGCCCACTGCGGAGAGCAAGGCGCGCAGTAAAACACATCCGGCCACGTACACCGGACGAATCACTGTTCACAGCTACGATCCGTCATAAAGTCATCCCTAGCTCAGAAATGTCACGCTTTTCGGGTAACCATGCATACCAACGGTAACGTTTTTGACTAATCTAACCTCCGCATGCGCCGACCCGATAGCCACACCCCGAGGCCTGATTCACCGCAGCCGCCACAGCCGGAGGCTGCCCTGTTAGACCTTCTCCTCTCACCTAATGGTGGAGCACGGGACAACGCTCTCAGTGCGCTTGGTGACCAGGTCGAGCGCTTTAAGTGTATAGCGCGGGAATTTAATCTCACTCGTACCGCCTCATTTGTTGAGGAACCATCGTCTCATTGTGGGACGTCTATCTTTGATGTCGACACTCGCAGAACTGTGATCCCGTCCATCAAGGAGATCTCGATTACTTTCTCGTCGACGCCTACGTCCGCTTCTACCCCTCAAGAGGTATCGATATCTCTCACCTGTCTCTTGCAGGCGGATACGCCACGAGAGGAGATAGAGGTCCTTCGGAAGGCGTTCGGCGCCTATACTCCCGAGACTGTCCTACATGATCCTCCTTCAATTTCGATCTCGATCCATAATCATCGAGTCGACGCCGTGAGAGACCTTGAAGCGATCTTTGAGCTGATTCACAAACCGTGTGGAGTCCATCCGAATATGAACATCGCTGTGCTCACACGCGCAATCTTGGAACTCCCAGAACTGAACCATAGAGCGATCGAGATTTTCCGAAGTCGGATTCTCAAAGTCGCGACTGACTACCGAGACCACGGCCCTCCCGAGAATGAGAAGGTACTCAATAAACTCCTCGTGCAGGCGATTCGGGCTCAGGGAGCGATTTCTCTGTTTGAGGCTCCCGATCATCTCCTCTCCGAGTCATCGGTCCATCACTGGGCTGGTGCGACAAAGGTGTTCATCGACACCGTATTTTTACATAGAGAAGGCCCCGTGCCGTGTGAAAGTATTGATTACCTTGCCGAGGTCATGCGTGACTTTGCGCAGCAAGAGGATCTGAGGGGAATGTGCGGCATCGCGTCGGTGCTGGCCATCGGGCGCCAAGAAGCGATTCTGGCGGCCCACTATGGAGACGATTTCTTCGATATCTCCCTCGATGAACAGCTACTTAATTCAACCAAAGAACGGGAGGTCGAGGCATATCAAAAGCTACTAGATAAATCTCTTACTACACTTACCGGACTCGCGAGAAACACTTAGGATGCCTCGCGTATCGAAGCGCTCCAGAACCTTATTATATCGGAAAACGAAACATTCGACCGAAACCTTATCGATACCAACCGCCATATTCAAAGCGAACCAGCCGCATTTGAGGCTCCTGTATGGGTGAAAAATAACCTCACTTTAACGATCGCTCTGCACTCAGCTCCGAAACACCCAGACGTCGCTGAAGTATTCTCCGATTTGGTTCATGAGCTGCGTAGCATGCGAACCAACCTTGGAGCGGATCTCGTGGCGTATGGGATTATGAATCCGACTCTTCAGCAAGCAATTCTTGAGGTAATTCGCGCGGATAGTCTACTGACCTCCGCGGAGCAGCTGACTGAGAGAATTCACACTCGCCTCAAAGAGCTACTCCCACCTGAGGCAACGACGTCAATAAAAAAGACGGTCAATTACCTCGCTGAGGAATTTGCCCTCGCGCACGATGTTGGAGGATATAAACTTGGCTTGGGTATCTATCGGGAAGACTAAGAGCGCGTGACAAGATAAATACCTGCGCCGGGTCCCTAAAAGAGGCTCTTTGGCTGTTTTTTAGCTGTGCCCCCTTTGCTTTGCCCCGCGTTGCCTCATACAATTTGTCCCTATGAATTCCTCGTTCCGTTTCTCATCCGATACAGAGATAGCAGCCGCGGCTGATCTCATTCGGCACGGGCACCTGGTCGTCGTTCCGACGGAAACCGTGTATGGTCTCGCCGCTGATGCCACGAACGCTGAGGCGGTAGCAAAGATCTTTGAGGTCAAAGGCCGTCCATCAAATAATCCCCTGATCGTCCACGTTGGAAGCATCGATGATATCTTTCGCTACTCAGATATTACTCGCTCGTTTGACCCCAAACTCGTTGGGTCTCGAATACGCGCGCTCGCTCCGTTATGGCCGGGGCCACTCTCCGTTATTCTCCCCAAGGGGCGGGAGATAGCGGATACGGTGTGCGCCGGTGGTGATTCAGTAGCTCTTCGGATTCCTCGACACTCCGTTACCTTGCGACTGATTGAACTCTGCCAACGCCCGCTTGCCGCCCCGAGCGCGAACCCATCGATGTACATAAGCCCCACTACCTCGCGCCACGCGCGCGACATGCTCGGCAACCAGGTGCCCTGCATACTTGAGGGTGGTCCGTGCACTGTGGGTCTTGAGTCTACCGTGCTATCTCTGCTCGACGAGACTCCGACGATTCTGCGACCAGGCGCGATTACAGCTGAGGAGATATCGGGCCTCCTTGCATGCGAGGTTTCAATCACCTCACACACGAGCGCAGGATCCAGTCCCGCCCTCCTCCTTTCACCCGGACTTTTAGCGAAGCACTACGCACCAAGGACGCCGGTTATCTTACTCCCTGAGCTGAAGTCTATTACACCGCTACCAAAAAAGATCGGGGTCATTATGTTCTCTAATAACACGCTCCCATGCCCAGCAGAGGTCGTTGAGCGCCTCAGCCACACAGGAGATGTCGAGCAGATCGCGGCCAAGCTCTTTGCCGCCCTCCATTCACTCGACGATATGGGACTTGACCTCATTGTGGTCGATACGTGCGAGCCTAGTGGGCTGGGTGCCGCTATCATGGACCGCCTTATCCGAGCAAGCCATCGAGCATAGTAGCCTACAGATTGTGTGGGCACATCGGGGTCCCACACTAACTGTAGGCGATAAGGAAATGGACCACGAATGGTCTTTATTTCCGCGCATTTTTCACGGCGAGCGCAGCGTAGGAATTTGGAGCCTAAAGATTAGGTGGGCACATCGGGGTCCCACACTAACTGTAGGCGATAAGCAACTAGGTCACGGATGGTCTCTATTTCCGCGCATTTTTCATGGCGAGCGCAGCGAGCTTCGTGAAAAATATGGGCTAGGTATAAACACCCCACAGTAGCAGCCCCTCTCAACAGCGCTTAGGACGAAACAGTTCGGAAAAACTCAAGCAACGCACGGGGAGGCCCCGTATATCATGAAACGTACATCATGAAATATGTGGCGTAATGCCCTGCCCTCGGTCCAGGTGCGCCCGAACCGTAGCTACCGCTTGTAGTGTCTCGATCGCTCTCATACCACTCGGAAGAGTGCCATCTTTATCCACAACCGAGCCATCATCATCAAGACACATCGGCATGGAGGGAAAAGCCTCTCGAGCACAGGCGATAACTGAGAAAAGAACCTTCTCTGAGTCTTTGACGACCTCGGCGACCTCCAGAGGAATTTTTCGGGCGAGGGTGCGAAGCGCCGTTACCTCGGTGAGACCCAAACGATACAGCTTGCCGATTCCCAAACCTTGATACACATCGAGAACCGTTCGAGTGCTACCGGATACTAGCTTTTCAATGGCGATATTAATCGCGCCCTTAATCTTTTCACATAAAGCTAAAACCTGTTCCTGATCCGAGAAGTCTACGCCAAATCGAACAACCGCCGCATTCACGATGTAGGTGAACTCCATCTCGACCGCCTCGTGATCCGTCACTCGCCTTAGTAGCTCAGCGAAAAATCGTGTTGAACGCGCCTCATACATGAGAGGCTCCACCGCTCGAACATCCTCAATTGTTTTTGGTGCTACTCGCTCCTGCAGATCTGCTAACGCGTCTGAAAATGAATACGGCGCGTGAACGGAGATCGCTAGTTCGGGCTCTGGAACCCCCTCAGCCGCCAATCGTTTTGAGCGCTCTTGGAACGACTCCTCCTCGAGCATCGACACAGTCGCTACCGATGGGGTCGAGAGCAGTTGATAAAACAGCTCGGAATTCGTCTCGAAAATCAGAGCCAATAATCTCGCGAGCAGGAAGTGGTGATCCGCGTTCTCTGTGAAGATTCCGATCCAGGTAAAGCCCTTATCAGGGGTGTGGTACCCCGGCCCGGGCGACTGATCGGTGGGCTCCTCAAATACCTGCACCCGCACATACTTGCCGATCAACATAGCGATCAGCTTGAGGTCGATAAATTTAACTATCTTCTGCAACAGCTCAAGCGAGTCAGTTTCATCTGTCAGCGCGAGCCACTCCCAGAGCGCCTCTTCATTCAGCACATCGCCATGCCAGAGATCAAAATCTGAGAGTATCCGGCACTGCTCAAGCGACGCCATTGCTAGGAGATCGCCTGACGAGGCCAATCCCCGCTGCTTCACGAGCATAAACAAGCTCTGCGACGGCAGCTGACGCACTATCTGCTCAGGGGAATCCGCCTCGAATATCGCTTTATACAGCTCTCGACACGTGTACCCTCGAAAAGGGGCCACCACGGGTGTATTATCAGAACTGCCCATACTCTCCTCGCCGACTAGGACTTGGCTGGAGTGAATGTAATGTGAATCTGTCTGCCGGAGATTGGAGACCGGTCATCGACCGTCGCCACATCCGCGAGCCGCTCCTCGATCTGTTTGAACTTTTCTCGGCCGAGATCGATATACATCGCCTCACGTCCCTTGAAGCGCATTACGAACTTCACTTTGTCTCCCTCCGCGAGAAAGTCACGAGCCTGCTTGAGCTTCACCTCAAGATCACCAACATCGGTGCGATAGCGCAGCCGCAACTCTTTGAGGGTTGTTTCAGATCGGTTTTTACGCGCCTCCGCTTCCTTCTTTTGCTCTTTATATTTGAACTTTCCGTAATCTAAGATCTTGCAAACTGGCGGTTTAGCTTGAGGAGATACCTCAACGAGATCGAGCTCAAGCTCCCTTGCTTTTTCAAGAGCGACGTTCAATGGCAATACGCCCAACTGCTCTCCGTCCGCAGCGATGACGCGAACCTCTTTGGCTGAAATGAATTCGTTAATACGGTGGGTATCGGGTGGGGTCTGTGGACGAGGACCTCGTCCTCCGCTTCGGAACGCGGGTTTGGGAAATGGCTTCAAAAAAGTTCCTCCATCAAAATAGGGGCTTATACACACCAAAGGTTAACCACTGCGGGGCCAGGAATCAAGAGCTAGCACTGGGGCCTCCTAGGGTCAGCACCCTTGGTATCCGCAGAGGTCCACGGCCCAAACCCCTGAATTGTCGAAAAAAGCACCAAATGCTACTTCTTCTTGGCAGCTTTGGCTTTCGGATCCTCTTTCTTACCTGCCTCAGCCCCCTTGCCCTTAGCTCCAGTATCAGGAGCTGGGGTTACCTCCCGGCACACAGGCTCACTCGAATCCACTCCAAGGCAGGTGCCCTGCTGCGTTTGGCACTCCCTTGTTAACGCCTGTTCAAGCTGCGAACGGGTCGAGAAGCCCAGAGAATTCAATACCCCAGCCTTTGTCGACAACTTTGTAGCCAGACAATCCCCGAAACTCTCGTGCTCCCTCTTACAACGCTCTGAAGCGCGCCCTTTTTGACGGTTTACCTCAACCACAAGGGACGCCTTAGCCCCCTCCTCATCCGCCGCGGTGCGGGTTACTGAGGCGAACCGAACCTGAGACACCAGAGCTTCCCCGGAGGCGGGCGTCTTTTCCGGTAATGGCGTACTAGAGCTACCAGCACCCGGCGAACCCTCACCTGGGCGGGCGTCCGTGCCCGGAGCCGTCCCGGCTGGTAGCTCTCCCCCGTCAGGGCCCTGTTTCGCCCATTTATAGGAGATATCAGACACGCATACGAACTCCGCTAGCGCCCGTTGCGGCACCACACCAACCGATACAGCTACAAAAAAGTATAAAACGTCCGAATAAAATCGCTTCATGATCTGAATTATAAAGCCGTGACCCACGTCATAGAACCAAGCCAGTTGAGGTACCTCCAGGTATATCGGCCTTTGTGCCCAGGGTGCAAGGTTAATCCGACAAAAACTGTCGTAACCGAAACTGGTTGTGAATAACACCATCTGTGGATCAGGTTATGGAAAGTTTTATCACTGATATCGACTCCGATTTTGACCATGTTTTTGGACAACCAAACCACACTGGAAGCCCAGAGCGCCGGTTGCTGCTAGCGATCCTTGAGCGCGCGATTCTAGACTATGTGGGCAACGATCAACGAGAGGTTCAAGAGGCTGAGGATTGGTTCTTCGGGAATGCCGAGAAAGGGACTCGCGCTCACTTCTCATTCCCCTGGATATGTGAGCAGCTCGATCTTGATCGCGTCAAAATAGCCGCAAAGATTCGAGCCATGCCGCGTAGGGGCACCCGCAAAATAGCTCCTTGGTACTTCGCGAAAGACATGGCCGTGGCATAATACGAGCGAATACTTGCTACACTAGAATGATGGCGTCGTAAACGCGCGCGCTTCGACGGTGATAACAATCTTGAAAAATCTCTAGTGAAAGTCTCTAGTGAAAGTAACGAACGGCAACTCGCGCCGGATGAGGCGGAAGAGCCGAAGTCGAGGAGCGGTCGTTTAACTTCCACATCTCCCCGCGCAAAAGACGGGTGGCGAATGAGCCCATGTCTGTTTTGTCGTGCCCACGTCGATACGCGACTTCACGCGAAACCACCGTCGCGAAACTAAAGCGTCGCAAACCTCGCGTCCGAGGGAGGAAATACATCGCGCTCCCGATCCCAGCAAGAAAAGTTACTATTAATGAGGCTGGCAAAAATGCCCGGGTTAACTCCCCCTCTGAGACAAAAAAGGCCCCACACAAAGCAGCGCACGCTATCATGACCAGCGCAATCGCTCGCTTTGCGGGTCGAGGCTTTTTAATAAACAGGCTCTCGTCGCTCACCTCTAAATCCAACAGATCATCGAGGTACGATTCCAAGACCTCAACAGGAACTATCGAGACCCCAGCGGAAAATTGTCGGACTACTCTCTGCGCGGGAATCAGCGAGCCGCCTAACATATGCTCATACGCCAAGAGAGCGTCGCCCACCTGTCGGTACTGCTCGAGTAGTCGATTGCATCCGCCAAACGGATGGAGTTCGCACGCGTTATCAGACTTAGCGAGATTCATGGAGTGATGAGACCATAAGGTCGGATACCACACAACTGTATGCCTCATGGAGAGAAATTTCGAGGCTGACTAGGGACTACCGACTACGCCGAACGCGAACAGGAACTGGCGCCGGCTTAAGCCCGAGAAGCGCAGCAATCAATGCCTCGAAAATACTAAACATTGCATCCTTGAGCATGAGAGACACCCTTGCCTCCTACGTACTAGTATACTCTTGTAGATGCTCGGCATGTGCTAAAAATTCCTTAAATCTTTTCTTTCTCCCAACAAATCGTACTGATACGTCCGCCCCGAAACTTCGATTTCCTCATTTCAGGGGGTTACAACCTTAAAGCCTGGGCTTCCGGATCGACCTCAGGCCCCCTGGAACCAAACACACTCCTAGGCACTACGAGACACCTAATGACTTCATCCCCTGAGTAAGCGCTCCCTCCCCAAGTATTGACCGCGCTCCCACGCGCGTTTCCCGGTAGTCTCCATATCGTTCCCTCACCTTGTGCACGGTGCTCGTCGTTGCGCGCTTAGGCAAAGCTGACTATGATGACGCTCTCAATA
>JAFMIS010000115.1 GCA_017853915.1 bacterium | reverse complement strand
ACACAACAAGATGTTTTGGCGCGCTACAACCGGATGCGTGGCAAGAACATCTCCTGGCCACATTGTGGGGAGAGATCTCGTTTCAACGTCAGTATAGTGCTGGCCGACGCGTAACTCGTCGCTTTAAGAAGAGGAGGGTAGATGGTTCTGGTCGAATACGCGGGCGCGCTGTTAGCGATTGCCTACCTGGTGCTCGTGACTCGCCGGCGGTGGCTAGCCTGGCCGAGCTATATCGCGAGCTCACTGTGTTACATCCCGGTTTTTTGGAGTTCAAGGCTCTATTCTAATGCCTTGCTGCAGGTGCTCTTTGTGGCGATGGGGATATGGGGCTGGCTGTCATGGCGTCATCAGGGGGCTGAGGTCGCGCTTGTGCGTTGGCCGTTGAAGCGCCACGGTATGCTTGTGGCGTTGTTGACGGCAGGGGTGTGTGGGATCGGATCGTTCGTGCAGCACCTCTCCGGCGTTGGATACCTCGCCTTCGCCGATGCCTTCATCTCGGTTAGCAGTATCGTAGCGACTGTGTTAACGGTGCTGCGCGTGGTTGAGAACTGGTGGTATTGGATCGCGATTAATGTGGTGTGTGTCATTGTGTATGCGTGGCAGGGTATGCTGCCGACCTGTGTCCTTATGGCGCTCTATGCCGTGTTATCTCTGCGTGGCTTGATCGTGTGGAGACGATCTTTCAGGTAGGCGGACCCTCTCAAGGTGCGACTTTTTTTCCGGCTCTCCCGAAGCAACCTATGCGTCGATGTTTGGGCTCTCCATGCTACTTAAATATAAGGGTTCTCGGATGCTACTTTTTCGGTGGCCAAACGCAATTGCTGGCCAAGGTGTGAGCTAGGAGCAACCGAGAAAAGCGCCGCGCATTGGGGGCTTGGAGGTCTTCCTGGATGAATAAACTGAGCATGATTGATGTCTAAGTGCTCGTGACCAATTAGTTAGTTTTTGTAGTTGCCTCTGGTCGCCGAGGGTATTAAGAGATCGTTATGGCAAAGAGTTTATCTTCATTTTCAAAAGCGGTGCAGGTAGTAGGTCTCGTCGGAGTGATGAGCTTTGTGGGCTGTGCTCCACTTAATGACCCAAACGGCTACGGGTATGGTAACAGCGGCTACCCGTATGGTGGACCCGGCTATGGATCTGGACCCGGCTATGGCTCAGGACCCTACTACGGAAATCAGCCTTACTACGGAAACGGCTACGGCAATAACGACTACTATCGTCGTGAGCGTCGGGAGTTAGAGAAAGAGCGTGAGCGTCTCGAACGAGAGCGGGAGCGGTTAGAGAGAGAGCGTGACAATCAGCCACAGTATCTTCCCCCGCCGATGCCTCGACCATCTCAAGAGCGATGTCCTCCAGGTTTTAGCCCGAGCGAGAGAAAGTGTTCTCCAGAAGAGCGTCGTCGTGGGTGCAGGGATGTGCGACTCGACAGCGGTCTGGGCTGCGTGGCCCGCTAGGCCGAGCATTTCATGAAATCGCGTTACGAGAGCTAGGCTCTTAAAATATGCGGGCCAGAGGCCTGCATTGGGATTTAATTCAATAACTCCGCTAGTAATCGGACCCTCGTTGTTGTCAGTTATATGCGGCCGTCCGTAGTTCTGACGAACGTGATCCAAGCCCCGTCCGCACGAAACGCCGCACGGACTTCGCGTCGCGATGTGACGTGGGGGACTGGGCATCGATGGAGTTCCGCGGTACAACATCTGCATGAGTCAAACCCATGCCTCAAAGACCATCAAAGCTCGCGTCGATGAGCTCGTTTCATCGCTTAATGAGCATGCCTATCGTTACTACGTCCTCTCGCAGCCAACTATCAGCGACGCGGAGTACGATGAGCTGTTTCGTGAGCTGCAGCGATTAGAGCACGCGCATCCTGAATACGTTCGGAGTGATTCTCCGACTCAGCGAGTGGGCGGCAAGCCTCTTGAGGGGTTTGCCACCGTGCGGCATCGAATTCCGATGCTCTCGTTAGACAATGCGATGAATGAAGAGGAGCTGCGGTCTTTCGACGACCAGGTGCGGAGGTTTCTCGCCAAGGAGGGGATTGAGCAGAGCGATATCGAGTACACGGTTGAATTTAAATTTGATGGAGTGGCCGTGGCCCTGACCTATGAGAACGGATTGTTGATACAGGCCGCTACTCGAGGTGATGGCACCATAGGCGAGGATGTCACATCGAATGTTCGCACAATCAAGGCTATCCCTCTCAAATTACGAGAGGAGTCTGAGCCCCAAGGCACCTGTGAGATTCGCGGAGAGGTGCTGTTTCGGAAGCGCGAATTCGAAGCGCTTAACGCTGAGCGGGTGGCACGTGGGGAGGAGAGTTTCGCTAATCCAAGAAACGCCGCGTCCGGAAGTCTTCGACAGCTTGACCCGCAGGAGACAGCCAAGCGCCCCTTGTGGTTTTTTGCCTACGGCTTGGGGGTGGTAGAGAGTGAGCACCGCAAGCTCGTTGATATCAACGCCCGGCCCTTGAACGACGCGATGAAAACGATTGAGTCGTTTGGTTTCTCGATCTCACCGGGCTTTCGTGTTGTGCGGGGTGTGTCGCAACTTGTATCGGCGTACCAGGCGGCTGAGGCTGAGCGTGACTCACTTCCGTTTGAGGTCGATGGTATTGTCATTAAAGTAAACGACACGCGACTTCAAAAAGTGCTCGGTTTTCGTCAACGATCGCCGCGCTGGGCGATTGCGGCCAAGTTTAAACCGGTCGAGGCGGTGACGGTTTTAGAGGACATCATCATCCAGGTAGGAAGAACCGGAGCTCTCACCCCGGTGGCAGTTTTAAAACCAGTCCGAGTGGGGGGTGTTATTGTGTCGCGCGCTACCCTGCACAATCAGGATGAGATCGAGCGGAAAGGGGTGCTGATCGGAGATAGCGTCGTTGTTCGTCGGCAGGGAGATGTAATTCCGGCCGTTGTCGCTCCAGTGACGGCGGCCCGTACCGGCAATGAGCGGGCTTTTAAGTTTCCAACCCGTTGTCCGGAGTGTGAATCATCGGTGGAGCGAGTGCCGGGGGAGGCGGTGATTCGTTGCCCGAATGCGAAGTGCCCCGCCAAACTGCACAATAGAATCCTTCATTTCGCGACTCGGGACGCGATGGATATCGAGGGGCTTGGAGATAAGATGGTGGCGCTCCTCGTGGAGCACAACGTGGTCCGTGATCTTCCCTCATTGTACTCTTTGCGGGTAGAAGATCTTCAAAAGCTTCCGCGCATGGGAGAGCTGTCGAGTAGAAACCTCGTTGATGGAATTGAACAGAGTAAAACCCGACCACTTGATAGGTTTATCTTTGCTTTGGGTATTCGACATGTTGGGAGCAAAACCGCGGCGGTGTTAGCGCGACATTGTAAAAACATAGAGAGCTTTATGAAGCTCACAGAGCAGGAGCTTTTGACGGTTGATGAGATCGGGCCAGAGACCGCCCATTCAATAGCGTCCTTTCTAAGTGATGAAAACGAGCAGGAGTTGGTTCGAGCTCTGCGTGAGCGGGGGGTGCGTCCGGCTGAGATAACTATCGATCAGAAAAAAGCCGCGACACTTTCCGGAAAAACTTTCGTTCTCACTGGAGCCTTTGCCTCGATGAGTCGCAAAGAGGCTGAGGAGAAGATAGTGGAGTATGGCGGAAAGGTGTCCTCGTCAGTGAGCAAGAAAACCAGTTTTGTGGTGGCGGGAGAGAGCCCTGGCTCAAAGCTGGATAACGCGCGCGCGTTGGGAGTCGCGATTTTAAGCGAAGATGAGTTGCTCAAGATGTTCTGAGGTCATCGTAGGGGAACGCCCTGGTATGCCCAACCACATGCCCCAACCGTTGGGATACTCTACGGTTTTGCCACATGCGCCCGAATAGTCTATATTTTCACCGATTTACTCAGGAACTACGTCATGACAGAGGTTCGCACTCGATTCGCTCCATCGCCCACCGGTTTCCAGCATATGGGTGGATTCCGCACGGCGTTCTTCGCCTGGCTCTTAGCCAAACACCACGGTGGAAAGTTCCTTCTTCGTATCGAGGACACTGACCGGGAGCGCACGGTGCCGGGAGCGATCCGATTTATCATCGAAGAGCTTGGATGGTTCGGCATTCAGATCGATGAGGGGCCGAGTCGGGCCGAATTGCGTGCGTTAGGCGAGGATTGGGACGGAGCGCCTGATGTGGGTGGCCCGTGTGGTCCATACGTACAGAGTCACCGTCTTCCCCGTTACAAGGAGGTCGCGGAGCAGTTGATCGCCACAGGATTCGCGTATCGTTGTGATTGCACTCCAGAGATGTTGGAGCGTGAACGACTTGAGCAGATGGCGCGGAAAGAGTCTCCAGGATATTCGGGATACTGCCGCACGCGAAACGTATCAGCGGATGCAAAACACATCGTGCGCTTTAAGATCCCTCAGCGTCGTAGCGTGACATTCCATGATGCTATTCGCGGACGGGTGCATTGGGAGACGGTTCCACTTCGAGATACCGTGCTTCTAAAGAGCGACGGGTTTCCGACCTATCACCTCGCCGCGATGGTTGATGATCACGACATGAAGATCACCCATGTGCTGCGAGGAATCGAGTGGCTCTCGTCAGCGCCGATCCACCTCTTGCTGTACGAAGCGCTCGGATGGGAGCCGCCTGTGTTTGCTCACTTGCCCGTTGTAAACGGTCCAGATGGTAAGAAGCTGTCAAAACGAACGGGCGCGGCAAAGTCGAGTGAACTCCGGGAAAAGGGGTTTCTGCCGGAGGCTGTGTTGAACTATGTGTCGTTGATCGGATGGGCTCCCGGACAGGGGAGCGACCAGGAGGTTTTCACTCGGGACGAGCTGATCGCGCAATTCTCCTTGAATGGGATGAACGAGGCGAGCGGAGTGTTCGATCCGGTTAAGCTTGAGTGGATGAATGGCCTCTACATCCGCAAGCTTGAACTATCCGATTTTATTAAGCGTGCGGAGCCATTTTTGAAAGCGGCGAATCTTGAGCTCCCCGCGGAACTCTTCGCGGCGATCGCTCCGCACGTGCAGGAGCGGGTAAAGATGTTAACCGAGATCGCCCCGATGGTGGACTTCTTGGCGGAGAGGCCCCTTGAGCGTCAGATGGACGCGATGTTCCAAAAAGGCATGGACGCGGCGAAGGCACGTGAAGTTTTGACCCGCTCGATAGCGGCTCTGGAAGTACTTGAGGATTTCTCGGTCGCGGGGATTGATCAAGTACTCAGGGGGGTTGCGACTGAATTAGGGCTCAAGGCCGGCCCTGCTTTCGTGGTGCTGCGGATCGCGGTCACGGGAAAGACGGTGACGCCACCTTTGTTTGAGTCGTTTGCAGTGCTGGGTAAGGATAGGGTACTATCTCGGCTGCGAGAGACACTTAATCTGATTCCAGGTAGTAACTAAGGATATGTATGAAAGCTAAAGATGTAAGACGTGGAACCGTCATTAAGTTCAAGAACAACCTCTTCAGTGTGATGGATTTTCACCACCATACCCCAGGCAACCTTCGCGCGATGGTGCACATGAAGCTGCGAAACCTTATGACGGGCACACAGATGGAGCAGCGCTTCAGCTCGACTGAGGATATTGAGACCGCTGATGTGTTTAATCAGGCCGCGACCTTTCTGTACGCTGATCAGAACGGGTTTCACTTCATGAACTCAGAGACCTTTGAGGAGGTCAATATCTCTGAAGAGCAGATCGGAAGTGGTAAGTACTACGTTCAAGAGGGTATGCAGGTTCAGCTCTCCATGTATGAGGAGAACCCGATTGGGATTCAGCTCCCTCAGACTGTGACGCTTGTAATCGCTGAGACAGAGCCAGGTCTCAAAGGGGCTACCGCGACCAATTCACCAAAGCCAGCGAAGACTGATACTGGGCTTCAGCTAACCGTGCCTCAGTTTGTAAACATTGGTGACAAAGTCATCATCAATACTGAGACCGGCGAGTATCAGAGCAGGGCGTAAGCGGAGTCGATAATGAAACGACCAATGACCCCGCGTGGCTACGCCACGTTGCGATCAGAGCTTATGAAACTCAAAGCGATGCGACCCGAGTTGGCGCGCGCGATTGAGGTTGCTCGTGGTCACGGAGATCTCTCAGAAAATGGCGACTACGACGCCGCCAAGGAGAAGTCGGGGATGACGGAGGCCAAGATCCGCGATATCGAGGCCCGGCTCGCCATGGCTGAGGTGATTGATCCACGAAAACTAGGAGAGCCCTCGCGAGTGGTGTTTGGAGCAAGTGTTAAGATTGAGGATATCGACTCTGGCGATCAACGCGTTATCAGTATCTACGGCGCTGAGGAATCGGACATTGAGAAGGGCTGGATATCATTTGAAGCTCCGTTGGGTAAGGCCCTGATAGGAAAAGAGATCGGGGATGTAGTAAAAGTTCCGCTCCCGACCGGCGCGCGCGAATATGAGGTAGTCGAGATCTTTGTGTTATACGCGGAGACTACCGAGAGCGTATCCGATTGATTCCGACAGTCTTACGGCCTTTTAGTGTGTTCTGTAAGCGGGTTGTGCTACAGTACTGGGCACGAAATCCCTCTGAGCGAGCTTAGGCCTAGAGCTAACCGCGGCGGAAGGATTTTTTTCTCAGACTGCGAGCCGTGATTTCTAAAGAAAGCATCGAACGGATTAAATCCGACGCCAACATCGTCGATGTCGTCTCCGAGACGGTAAAGCTTCGTCGCTCTGGAGCGTACTACTCGGGGCTCTGTCCGTTTCATTCCGAACGCTCTCCCTCGTTCTTCGTGAGGGAGCAGTCTAATACGTATAACTGTTACGGATGTGGGGCATTCGGAAATGTCATCTCGTTCGTGATGAGCTCGCGAGCTATGAGTTTTCCTGACGCGGTGGAATTCTTAGCCGGTCGGTTTGGTATTGAGCTGAAGTATGACTCAAACAAATCAACGGGACCCTCAGTGGATCGAGAGAAGTTGTTTGCCGTGTGTCAAACCGCGCAGAATTTCTTTCGGCACTCTCTCATGCAGGTCAAAAAAGGCCAGGGTGAATTCGCGAAGGTGGGTGAGTACCTCAAGAAACGAGGGCTTACCGCCGAGGCAATCAACACCTTTGGAATTGGCTACAGCCCAAATCAAAAAGGGCTCTTACTCGATAGTCTAAAAAAAGCGGGATTCGACGAGGAGTTGATTCTCTCTTCGGGATTGGTTCGCCGGACGAGTTCCGGTGATCTGTATGAGATGTTCCGCTCGCGATTGGTGTTCCCGATCTATGTCGATTCCAAGCGCATCGCGGGTTTTGGTGGTAGAATAGTGCCAGGCGTGCTCGATCCAAGCTACGAGCAGCAGGCCCCGAAATATCTTAACTCTCCTGAAACCCCGATTTATCACAAGAGCAAAACCTTCTACGGATTTCCGCAAGCCATGGGCTCGATTCGCGAGGCGGGAGAGGTGTACGTCGTTGAGGGGTACATGGATGTTGTTGGGTTATCGATGCGCGGCGTCAAGAATGTCGTGGCCTGTTGTGGTACTGCGATGACTGAGCAACACATCAAGCGCTTCAGCGGACTGTGTAGTCGAGTTCACTTATTGTTCGACGGAGATTCCGCTGGGCGCGCCGCTGCCGCTAAAAGCTTCATGGTGGCACGTAACGCCGAGATTGATGTGGCGGCGTGCTTTCTTCCCGATGATGTAGATCCTGATGACTTTGCGAGGCAGCACGGAGCCGCGGTTTCCGCAGCGCTGCACGAACTTCCAAAATCTGAATTGATAGATGTGTACATCGATGGGCTGCTGACAAAACACGGCTACAGCGCCTCTGATAAACCGGGACCGAATCTTCTC
>JAFMIS010000114.1 GCA_017853915.1 bacterium | reverse complement strand
CAATGACATTATCGCCATGGACAAGCACCGCTCCCACCATGGGGTTCGGTGCTACCGCGCGCCCGCCACGCTGGGCCAGCTCAAGAGCGCGCCGCATATACTTGAGGTCATGATCGAACATACACAGATATATTTGTCGTTATCTGGGATACAAGTATAACGAAACACCGTGGTGGATAAAAACTACTGCGACTTTTCTTGCTCGAAGGCTTGTTTTTCAGCCTCCGTAAATAGTTGCGGTGTCGAGGTGGGGTCAATACTTGAGCCTCCCTTGTTGAGCCATTCGACCCGATTCCTGTCAGCCAGAGTTTTCGTAAAAGACGCGACAAGGTTTCCGCGAGTTTCCGATGATAGATTCATCTGCTTGCCAACCCATGTTGGCAAAGAAGTAGGAATTTCATGCCCCTCCATGTAGGAGTCGATAATCGATTCAGCGATGCGAATCGGTATTCCATACAGAGGATCGGGCTGGATATTCGGTTCGCGGGCCGCCGAAGCGACATATTGAAGTCCAAAGCCGCGCGGGAATCCCATCCGCTCCAGGAGAATGGACGCGACTTGAATGGAAGAGCATTGCCACATGGATTCCTCAAAGCTTGTGTCAAAAGCCAGGTCCTTTGTCTTGAGGTGCTGTCGATATTCCTTGAAGGCGCGTTTATTTTCACGAACGAGAGGAGCCAAAGCTAGGTATCGTATGCCACGCGACAGGAGTCCGATACCGAGTCCTACCTCTGGTATCTGTTGTCCCACTCCAGCGCCTATCGCCAAAGCTTCGTACAGAGGAGTTTGAACGTATTCCCACTCCTCTTTATCTATTTTGCGACTCAGAGTTTTGAAGAGATAGCAGAGCGCTAGAATGGAGGCATGCTCAAACGGGGTGTATGCGTTAAAGAGATCTCTCTCTGAGATGTATGACCTACCTTCAAGCACTGATGGGCGAAACTGTTTGGAGAAGAAGAAGTAGGTCGCCGTGATCGTTTTATTCTTTAATAATCTAAGGACGTGATTTTGGACGCCGTGATTAAGGGAAGTTTGACCCCGTTCGAAGGCCAGACACAATGCCCTGATTGCCTCTCCAAAATTGGCTGCGGTGGGACCAAAGGGGTTGAGTAAATCTGAGGCCACGCGCCAGCCAAGCTGGGCTTGGTTGTCGAGCGGTATCTCAAGGTTGTTTGGTTCCGTCATGGGTTAACTTACTCTCCCCGACTACGCTACCATGCGGGCTAGTAGTTGGGTACGCACTACTGTTCTGTGGTGAGAGAGGGGGCTGCCAACTCTCAGGCGGGCTCCAGAACTGAAGCCCTTCCCAGCGACGCCATCTGTCTCCACCCCAACACTGTCAACGGAACGTGGGCGATTTTACTTGAGATTTTGAGGCGGAAAGAACTGGCTCCTTTAGAACTGCGTTAGGGGACCTCTGCTGTGGCCAAGGCTCCGGCCGTGACCCAGTAGTTGGAGATCCCAGTGGTTGGTGATCTGAAAAGTCAGCATAGTAAGGCTTCAAGGTCACCGAGTTAGATCAGGAATCATGATTTCTCGTAGGATAACGCTCATGTGGTGCACAAACTGGCGCGTTTCAAGAGAGCCGTAACATCAGGGCCTCGTCCTAAGAAGCTCTCAAAGAGGTCTCCAGGATCCAGCGAATCTCCCCGACTTAAAATCTTATCGCGGAAATCGAGTCCGGTAGTCCGGTTCAGAAGGCCCTCAGCTTCAAAGCGCGAGAAGGCATCGGCGTCTAGTACCTCGGCCCATTGGTATGAGTAGTAGCCCGCCGCGTATCCCACCGGCGAGCTGAAGAGGTGCGTGAATGTCACGATCATGGCTGAGTCGGTTGGAAGCGGTAGTGCCGAGAACTGGTTAAGTATGCCGCGACAGTATTCAAGGATATCGCCGTCGCGCTCGCGTTGATAGTCGCGGTGGAGAGCGAAATCAACGCAGGAGAATCCTAACTGGCGCATCATGTGAGAGGCGCTGCGAAAATTGCGCGCCTTGATCATTTTTTGAAATAGCTCCTCGGGAATTCCGACTCCACTTTCATAGTGGCGAGCGAGCATGGCAAGAGACTCTCGGTCCCAGCACCAGTTCTCAAAAATCTGGGATGGAAGCTCGATAAAATCCCAGGCGACTCCCGACATGCTCTGACTCCTCAATTCAGTTGTGTTGCACAATTGGTGCATGAGGTGGCCAAATTCATGGAATAGGGTGGTAACTTCATCATGAGTAAGTAAGGAGATGCCTGCTTCATTCGGTGGAGTAAAATTACCCGCGATGAGTCCGACGTGCGTAAATTCTGGACCATCAGAGGGAACGTGCGTGTAGAGGCTGTTCATCCAGGCTCCCCCTCGCTTATTTTCGCGGGGAAACAGATCCGCATAAAAATGCCCGAGTAGTTTCCCCGAATCGGCGTCGTAGGTGGAGTATGCTGTTACCAGAGGATCCCAGGTGGGCAAATCTTCATTTCTGCGCGTGACGACACCAAATACTCGTTCCACTAAGGTAAACAGGCCCTGCATGACATGTGGCAACGGAAAGTACGGGCGCAGAGCCTCTTCGTCAAAATCATAGTGAGCCTGCCGCATCTTCTCGGCATAGTACGCAAGATCCCAGGGGCGCAGTTCGCTCGTTGGCCGAGAGGTAAAGTTACTGAAAAAGCTCTCAAGCTCTCGTGTATCCGCATGGAAAAAGTCGGAAATTCTCTTTTGAAGATTGCGAACGAAGTCCACCGCGGTCGCCCCAGTTTTGGCCATGCGGTCAGCCAGGATCAGGTCCGCATAATCATGAAAGCCGAGCAGAGACGCTTTTCTCTGACGCAGTTCCAAAATCCGATGCAGGTTGCTCACATTATCAAACTGTCCAGCCGCGCAGCGAGAGTTGTAGGCCCGATAGAATTTCTCCCGCAGGGCGGGATCGTCGGCATATGTCATAATCGCTATATAGCTAGGAGCTTGAAGCGTGAATCGCCACCCGTCCATAGTTTTCGAAGCGGCCGAGGCTCGCCCCATCTGGAGCGCGCTTTCGGGAAGCCCCCGCAGTTCATCTCGTGAGGCGGTTACGTACTCGAACGCATTCGTTGCATCGAGAGTGTTTTGGGAGAATGAGTTCGTCACCATCGCGAGCTCAGTGTTTATCTCGGCGAGGATCTGTTTTTTTTCCGGGGTTAATTCGGCGCCGCTGCGGCGAAAGCTGTCCAGAGTAGTTTGAAGAAAACGAAGGCGGTGACCGGATAGGTTTTTAGCCTCCGGTGTTTCGGCAAAGGCGGTAAGAGCATTCCAAAGACCCGGGTCGAGAGTTAATCGAGAGCGGAAGTCGCTTACTTTTGGAAGGACGTCGTTGTATGCGGCGCGGAGTTCCGGAGTAGTCGCTACCGATTCCAAATGAGAGACAACACCCATGGCAAAATCAAGGTTGAGGCCGAGTTCGTCGAGAGCTCGCAGCGTATTATCGAACGTTCGCGTTCCTGAGACGGCTTTAATCTTTTCAAGTTCGTCGGTGGCTTCTCGTAAGAGCGAGTCTATCGTGGGGACGATCTGAGTTGGGTCAAATTGGTCGAATCTGATGTGTGAGGCGCGATGGATGAGTGGATTGTTCATGATGAATTTTTTAAAAAGAAAACGCAGTAAGAATAGGCCTTTGCACGAGTGTAGCTGACTTTTGCTATTCTAAAAGGAGGCAGGTCGAAGAACAAGTGATATGCTGACGCGATTAAAAAACGACCCCATGGAGGGAACGGTTAAGCGATGAAGCGGTGTGATTTTTTAGTGATTGGAGGAGGTATCGCGGGACTTACGTATGCCTTGAAAGTGGCTGAGCACGGTAGCGTTACTATCCTGTTCAAAAAGGATCCTGATTCATCCTCAACGCTCTGGGCTCAGGGTGGGATCGCCGCGGTCAATCAACCCGATGATAGTTTTGATCTTCACGTGCAGGATACGCTCGTTTGTGGGGGTGGTTTGTGTAAACCCGAGATCGTAGAGATTGTTGTCAGTGAGGGCCCTGATCGGGTCTTTGAGCTCATTAATCTTGGTACCAATTTTGACACGACTGAGGAGGGTGATTTTCATCTCCACCGTGAGGGAGGGCATTCACGTCGGAGAATATTCCACGCGGGTGACGCGACAGGATTTGAAATTCAGCGTGCCCTGCTGGCGGCTGTGAAGAAACATCCGAATATCGAGCTCGTCGCGAACGCGAGCGCTATTGATCTTATTACTACCCACAAATTGGGAGCTGCGCGCGAGCTTCCTAATAAAGTAATCGGTGCGTACGTTCTTCGGGATAACGGACCGATTGAACCATTGTTAGCGGATAAAGTTCTGGTCGCCACGGGCGGAGCCGGTAAAATTTATCTGTATACCTCAAATCCGGACGTAGCTACTGGTGATGGTATCGCGATGTGTTATCGCGCCGGTTGTAAGGTAGCCAACATGGAGTTTTTCCAATTCCATCCCACATGTCTCTATCATCCGCGAGCGAAAAGTTTTCTTATCACGGAGGCGATGCGGGGCGAGGGAGCAAAGTTGCTGCGTGTAACGGGCGAGCCCTTTATGCATAAGTATCATGAGCAGAAAGAGCTCGCTCCTCGTGATGTTGTGGCGCGGGCGATCGATGCTGAGATGAAGATTCACGGCGATGAGTATGTTTTGCTCGATATTTCGCATCGTGATCCCGAGTTTGTGAAGAGTCATTTCCCTACTATCTATGAGCGCTGCCTCTCATACGGTTTCGATATCACGAAAGAACCGCTTCCGGTGGTGCCCGCGGCTCACTACCTGTGTGGCGGGGTGGTAAGTGATGAGCATGGAAGAACCGATGTTGTTGATTTGTATGTCGCGGGGGAGTGCTCATGTACGGGGCTACACGGAGCTAATCGACTGGCATCGAACTCACTACTTGAAGGAGTGGTTTTTGGTCATCGAGCGGCGCAGCATTCGATAGCCAATCGTAATAAATTTCATGTGGCGGTAGAGCCTCCTGCGTGGGATCCCGGGAACGCGGTTGATAGCGACGAGCAGGTGGTTATCACTCAGAATTGGGATGAGATCCGAAGAACCATGTGGAACTACGTCGGGATCGTGCGCACAACGAAGCGACTTGAGCGAGCGCTCCATCGAATTGAGTTGATGCGTCGGGAAATTCAAGAGTACTACAGGCAGTGTACTGTAACCTCCGATCTTCTTGAGCTGCGGAACTTGAGCCTGGTGGCGGAGCTTGTCATCCGCTCGGCTTTAGCGCGCAAGGAGAGTAGAGGTTTGCATTACACACTCGATTTTAAGGAAACCTTACCAGACGCGCGGGATACTATCCTTCAGCGCGAGCCGCCGATCTCATGATGTCGCGCGGGAACTAGCCTCTCACAGACATGTATTGGAGGGTGAGGTATTCATCGAGACCGTATCTACTTCCCTCTCGCCCAAACCCTGATTGCTTGATACCACCGAATGGAGCTTGCACGGCTGATATTGCGGTATCATTGATGCCAACCATACCGAACTCAAGCTGCTCCCCCACGCGCAGGGCTCGCGAGAGATCTCCGGAATATATGTAAGCAGCCAGCCCGTAGCATGTGTCATTAGCACGATCGATAGCCTCGCGGTCGTTGGAGAAGGTGGTGATAGTAGAAACTGGGCCGAAGATCTCCTCGCTCCATATCTTCATCGACGGCGAGATTTTTCCGAGAACTATCGGACTCATACACCGTGAGTTCGTCGTTGCTGAGGGGGAATCGGTAAGACGTACTGCTCCGTGTGATAAAGCGTCTGTGACAAGATTCTGAACTTTCTCAACAGCAACATCCGATATAAGTGGCCCGATGTCTGTACTCTCGTCCGCGCCATTTCCTACACGGAGTTGCTTTGAATGTTCACAGAGTAATCGAGAGAAGTCCGCGGCGATAGCTTCGTGAACCAAAAAACGATTAATGCAGACACATGTTTGGCCCGCGTTTCTATATTTGCCAAAGAGTATTCCGTCCATCGCGCGCATAAGATCTGCATCATCAAAAATGATACATGGCGCGTTCCCGCCGAGCTCAAGGGTAAGCTTTTTAACCGTATCAGCAGATTGGCGGATAAGAAGTTTCCCCACTTCAGTTGAACCGGTGAATGTAACTTTTTTCACAAGGTCAGACTGCATCAAGCGCGCTCCGATTAGCTCCGCGTCACCGGTAAGGATATTGACGACACCGGCAGGAAGTTGGGCTTCTTCGCATACCGAGGCGAGAAACAGAGCCGTCAGAGGTGTTTCCGGAGCCGGCTTGGCGACGCATGTACAGCCCGCGGCAAGGGCCGCCGCGAGTTTGCGCGCAAGCATGGCGAGCGGAAAGTTCCACGGAGTTATGGCTCCCACAACCCCAATTGGGTGTTTCATCACGAAGATGCGCTTCGAGGGGTCGTCCGCGGGAATAATATCGCCGTACACGCGCAGCGCCTCCTCCGCGAACCAGGAGAAGTAGTTAGCCGCGTACACTACCTCGCCTCTCGACTCCTTGAGTGGTTTGCCCTGTTCCGCGGTAATGGTATGCGCGCAGGCGTCCTGGTGCAGCAGTAATAGATCGCCGATCTTACGAAGGAAGTTAGCGCGCTCTCTGGCGGGCCGCGATCGCCAATTCAGAAAGGCCTGGTGCGCCGCTGCAATAGCCTGGTCAACTTCCTGTTCCTCCAGAGCGGGGACTGTGGCCAGAAGCGCGTTAGTGGCGGGGTTGCGAACATCTGAGGAAGCCCCTGACCGGGAGCCAACCCACTGGCCGTTAACGAAGCAGAGAGACGGGTTCTTTTCCATGATTCGAGACTAACCAATTAGCGTTTATCCATCGATAAGAAAACGTCGTTTGATTGTTGTGGCATATTCCCTTAATTCTTTTTTTGTTCTACAAGTTAGCCCGAAGCTCATCCTTCGTTTCTTCAAACGGGTCAGTTTGGGGGCTGTTCCACGCAGATTATTGATGGATAGGTTCCCGAGGGCGCTTTTTTAGAAGCATCAGCGAGTGGCTTCACCTTGTGATTAATGTAGGCACGGGATGTCGGGCTAGGTCCCTCTAAGGTCTTTAGAGATCCGCCGGGCAGAATATCCGCCGAAGTTTCTACTGCATTCATGGCAACAAAAATCAGATTAGCGTTCGCAGGAGCATGTGTTCTGGGAATCACCGCGGCTGTGGTGTTCTCTCAGGGGTTGGTCTCTTCAGATCAGGCACAGGCTCAGACAAATCCCAATCAAAGCCAAGCTGCGTATCCGGAGCTTGGTGTCAGGGCGGGAGTTTATAACGATGGCCAGGCCGCGTTGTGGGATCTGAACGCGACCGATCATTTCCGCTATTTTGGACCTCCGCAGCGGTTGCGTGGGTACAAACCAGAACAGCCGATCCACTTCAGTCACGTGATTCACGTGCAACAAAACAAGATGGAGTGTCAGTACTGCCACTGGTCTGTGGGAAAGGCAGCGTACGCCGCTATCCCAGAAGAGGAGACCTGTATGGGGTGTCACGGCGCGTTGGTTGCTGGAAAATCCGATCAGGGCAAGAAGGATATTCAAAAGTTAAAGGACTATTACAACCGCGGCGAGCCGATTCCATGGGTGAAAGTTCATGTGATGCCGGATTATTTAAAGTTTAACCACAAGCGTCACGTGAAGGCGGGGGTCTCCTGTCAGGAGTGTCACGGTCAGATACCGGAGATGGAGCAGGTAGAGCGCGTATCGTCGATGAAGATGGGATGGTGTGTTGGATGCCACCGCGAGCGCGGAGCGAGCATTGACTGCTTAGTGTGTCACGGTCATCGATAAATTTAACGAA
>JAFMIS010000113.1 GCA_017853915.1 bacterium | reverse complement strand
TGTCGATGTTTTTCTTAGGTAAAGTCGAGATCGTTGAAGAGTATGACCACGATATCCGCTCAGTATCACTCGCGATAAAAGCTCCCGCGGTTGTTAGACTAGTACGATTTTTTAGGGCCGGCCGCCGGTCTCCCCCACTTTCACGGACGAACATCTTGGCGCGCGACAACTTTCAGTGTCAGTATTGCTCGCGAGATCTAACCGCTAAAGAAGCTACGCTCGATCATGTTATTCCACGTAGCCAGGGTGGCAAAACCACCTGGGAGAATATCGTGTGTTGTTGTGGCGCATGCAATCGCAGGAAAGGCGGAAGAACTCCGAAAGAAGCGCACATGAAACTTCTCTCGAAACCGAGCAAACCGGAGTGGCTCCCGGTACTGAATATAAAACTTCATGGAAAGATACCTCCCGCCTGGTTCACATTCCTGCAAACCAGCTAGAAGTCCGCTTGAGGCTGCCGCGGCACTTCGTCGTGTAGCTCAGCAATCCGTTTTACAAAACCTTACTGCGGCCCTTGGAGCCAGCGAGCTATACCTCGTCGGCGGCACAGTGCGTGACGCGTTCTATGACACCTCGGATACCGATCTTGATCTCGCGACGAACCTCTCCGCCGCCGAGGTTCAGCGGCGGTGCGCCGAGCGCGGGCTCCGAGTTGTCGATACAGGAATTCAACACGGCACCGTATTGGTCGTGATCAACGAGTCTCACATCGAGGTAACCACCTTTCGACACCCATCGGATCGTTCAACGCAGGTGACCGCGCACGACATCGAGACCGATCTTTCAGGAAGGGATTTTACCATCAACGCGATGGCATACAATCTCGCGACTGGCGCTTTGATTGACCCGTGGGGTGGCGCGGAAGACCTCGCCGCAGGCGTCATTCGAGGAGTTAAGGACCCTACCGCGCGATTGGAAGAGGATCCTTTGCGAGTGCTGCGGATGATTCGATTCGGCGATGCGCAGGGCCGAACAATAGAGCCCACGACGCTTGCCGCGGCTCGTGGCCTAGTCTCGCGTCTGGAGCAGATTAGCGTCGAGCGCATTAGAACCGAGCTCGAGCGCATTATTATGAGCCCACATCCAGATGCCGGAATCCGCCGAATACAGACTCTTGGAGCGCTCCCATACACCCTCCCTGAACTGATACCAGCGGTGGGATTTGAGCAGAACAGGTTCCATATCCACGACGTATTTGAGCATACCCTCTCTGTTCTCTCCCGCACACCTTTCGATCGAATCCTGCGCTGGGCGGCTCTCTTCCATGACACCGGAAAACCCCACACCCTTTCAATTGATGACAAAGGAGAGCGTCATTTTTACTCACATGAAGTGGTGAGTGATTCCTTATGCAAGGAACGGATGCTTCATTTGCGCTTCTCTCACGATGATATTGAGAGGGTGCGCGCGATCGTACGACACCATATGCGCCCCCTTGATTGCGGCCCTGCTGGAGTGCGCCGACTTATACGAGACCTCGGGAGTAACCTCTCACAGTGGCGTTTATTCAAAGAGGCCGATAGCTCTCCTACTATTCCTAATTCAGAGTTCCGCGCCACAGCGACGGCTTTCGATGCGCTCCTTGAAACTGAACAGAAGAAGATGATTGGGCCGAGGTATGGTCGACTGGCAATCTCTGGCGATGAGCTGATTCGACTCGGCTTCAAGCCTGGCCCCGCGATGGGAAAGCTCTTAAAAGAGTTTGAAGAATTAGTTATCGAGGACCCCTCACAAAATGAACGCGAGACGCTCATAGAGTTGGCAAAGGCGGCCCTGTCGAAGCACAAAAAATCGTAGCCACCTACCCACTCGATCGAAAGCTATAACACCCTAGCACTACTTGGTTTTTTATCGAGAGGCTTTGGCATTTGACCAACCAAATAGCGCTGATTATTCTTCTCCGAATGATATTTTCAAAAGTATGTACCAAGCGCGGATTGGTGGCTATCGGCTTCACGGTGATGGCGCTGATCGCATTTAATCTTTCACATCCAACTCTTAAAAACGATCTCCTAACATCGTTTAACGAGTGGTACCAAGGAATCTCGCCCAAGCTCACGTCAGCGACCGACCCTCAGCAAGCTGACCTCAGCCTTAGAGTTTCAGTTACGCTCTCTGACCCATCCATTGGTGGAGCGCCTGCAGTGTGGACCCTGCCAACTCGCTCTCTCCTCGAATCCACGGACCGCGACAATACCGCTCGCGTCCTGCAACTTATTCGCGAATCAGGGGTCTTCGGCCTCTCCCCAATGCCGAGTAGCGCCAAGAAAGAGCCCTCTGTAGCGGTATCGGTACGAGATGAGCAACGGCAGTTCGAAATCACTATTCCGCTCGATCAGGCTCAAAAGAATATTCAATTGCAAAACCTCATGAAGCTGATGGACCTCTATTCCCACGCTCCATCAACATCAACGGTTGAACCAGCGCGTTTATAGTCTATAGCGTTTTCCGAAAGTCCGTAGCAAACTGCCTTCTGCGGGAAAATGCTATCAACTCGCGGATGCGAATCAGATCACTCTATGTCTACTAAAACTCGCGAAGAGTCCCTGGCCTTACTGCACGAATACACCAAGTCGACGAGCTTGTTAAATCACGCTCTCGCTGTTGAAGCGTGCATGCGTTGGTATGGAAGCTATTTTTACGGTAGCCATGTTCAGACTCACGGAGAGACCGTGGATCTCGAACTGTGGGGCAATACCGGGCTTCTCCACGATTTTGATTATGAGATGTTTCCCGAACCAGTAGCGCCGGATGGACACCCCTTCGCGGGAAACTCGATATTAGAGAAGTTGGGATATCCGGAGGAACTCCGTACAGCGATTATGGGGCATGCTCTCTATACTAATACCCCGCGAGTTACCCTCCTGGATAAAACTCTCTTTGCTGTCGACGAACTCTCCGGCCTCATCACCGCGAGCGTTCTTGTGCGCCCCGATAAATCTATTCATAACCTTGAAGTTAAATCAGTTATGAAAAAATTTAAGGACAAGGCTTTTGCCCGCGGATGCAATCGCGAGGATATCCGCCTCGGCGCGGAGGAGCTGGGAATTCCCCTTGAGCAGCACACCGCCAATTGTATTGAGGCGATGAAGCCCCTCAGTCAACAGCTCTTTGGTGTATAGACATGATGAATGAGAGGCGGAAAAGCGCCCTCTCGGAGATAGCCGGCTCCCGAGAACTCTCGAGAGACCGTGCATCTCTTTCGTGAGGGCGCTTCTCATCGGTATGACTACCCCGCTCAGGGACCGAGCCCCCGAGCAAGACACCCTATCCGACCTGCTCGGTTCGAACGGCAAAGAGCTCAGAGCTTTTCACAACTACCGTATCCCCGACCTTTACTACTCGCAGATTCTCAGGATACTTCGCTTTCACGGTGACGAATCCCTCTGGGGCACGAAGCGTGAGAAGCTCCTTCTTGCGATCGATCGATTCTACTGTGAGGATGTCGATTCGTTGAGCAGCCACAAGCGCCCCGGGTTTGTCGCCCTCAGCAGCTCGAGCCGCAAGCTCAATACCAACCTCGGCTGCTTGAAGCTCCTCTGGAGTCGGTTGACGAATCTCAAACTCAACAGCCTCAAAGCAATCGAGCTGTAATGAGTCTCCCTTTCTCAGCTGATTGAAATTCTTGACTTCACGACCAGCTCTCACCGTTACCAAGCGATTATCCTGAGTCTTGAGAGTAACCAGGCGCGCCTTCTTATCGATCGCATCAACGGTAGCAGTTATCTGAGTTAATTCCGTCTCCTGCCCGGCAAGTTTGCCTACCTCTGGAATCGATCGCGTTGAAGTCTGGATAACATTAAAACCCGTTGGCGTTGTGGTCTCAGAGATCTTCTCCCCTGTGTACGGAATCGGCGAGCACGCCGCGAACAGGAGGGAGAGGGTAAGCGCTGATACGTGTTTATTCATAGTCGTAGCCTCGATGAACATAGCGAGGAGGTTATTCTCCTCCGCTTGTGATACTCGGCGAGAGGCTACCCTAGTGGGTTTGCCGACGCAAAAGAATTCGGAATCGTGGCGTACTTATGTTAGCCGGCGACTGAAATCACGTTCACCAAACGAGGCACCTTAGTGCCTGGATTGAAGACCGTAATGAACCGATCGGCCGCGCTGACCTTGTAAGGCGAACCCTCCATGGCTTCCACCACCTTAGCCTTTAATTCGGCCTCGGCGATTGAGGGAGGAACATCTATCGTGGCACGCTTTTTACCACCGATCTGAATTACAACCGTGACCACATCGTCGACCACATGCGCCGGGTCAAATACTGGCCACGGGGCAAGCGCGCAGGAACTTGTGTGGCCCAAACGCTCCCACAACTCCTCTGCCAGATGTGGCGCAAAGGGACACAACAGAAGGGTGAATTTCTGCAGGGTATCCTTTGATACAGGCTTATCCCCAATCGTGTTGAGTAGCTCCATCATCGTGGAGATCGGGGTATTAAAGTGCAGCCCTTCAAGGTCCTCGCTGATCTTCTTAATGGCTTTGTTGAGAGCTTTTTTAATCGCGGGGGCCTCGACCTCTTCGCTCACCACCTCTCGGAAACCGGTCTCCGATCCTCCGGCAACCAAATTAAACGAGCGCCGCAAAAAACGAGCGTTGCCACTAATAGCCTTCGGATCCCAGGGACGAGAGCTATCAAGCGGCCCCATGAACATCAGGTATGTCCGCATCGTATCAGCGCCATACTCAGCGATGACATCGTCAGTGCTATACACATTTTTGAGCGACTTAGACATCTTGGCGACAAGACGCTCAAGCTTCTCTCCTGTTTGGGTGTGAATGGGAGCCCCGGAATCGTCTTCCTTGACGAGATCGACTGGCACCAACGCGCCTCGTTTATCCTTGTAAGCGAACGACTGCACCATGCCCTGATTGTACAGTTTCTTAAAAGGCTCCTTTGTCGAAACATGCCCAAGATCATAGAGGACCTTGTGCCAAAACCGCGCATACAACAGGTGCAACACCGCATGCTCAGCTCCACCAACGTAGAGATCAACCGGCATCCACTTCTTTTCGAGTTGCGGGTCCCAGCCTACTTTAGGGTTCCGCGGATCGATAAAGCGCAAGTAATACCAACACGACCCGGCCCACTGTGGCATTGTGTTAGTTTCTCGCTTGCCGCGCCTGCCCGTCTTGGGATCCACTACCTCAAGCCACTCTTTGGCTTTCGCCAACGGAGATTCTCCACTGTCTGACGGTTTATAATCCTCCACCTGTGGCAAGATAAGCGGCAAATCGCCCTCTGAGAGCGAAGTTACCGTTCCATCTTCCCAATGAACTATCGGTATCGGCTCTCCCCAATAACGCTGACGAGAGAAGAGCCAGTCACGCAGCTTGTAGTTCACTACCCGAACACCTACTCGACGCTTTTCCAGCCACGAAGTTATCCTTTCGCCCGCGTCTGCATTCGAGATGCCCTCCAACTGAAGCTCCAGCGCAACCGCGGCGTCGCTCGGTACCATACTCCCGGCTTCCGTCCACGCCATCGCACCACCCTGCACCGCGGCCCGCACTTTCTCGGACTGGCCCGTCGGCGCGATCACCGGACGAATTGCTATGCCGAGGGTACGCGCGAACTCAAAATCTCTGGCATCATGCGCCGGAACGCCCATAACAGCGCCTGTACCATAAGAACTGAGTACGTAATCTCCGACGTACACAGGCACACGCTCCTGATTAATTGGATTCAGGACATAACCTCCCGTGAATACCCCCGTCTTTTTACGATTCTCAAAGGTGCGATCGAAATCGCTCATCCGAGCTGCCGCCTCGCAATACTCTTTGACCTTGGAGCTTTGCTCGTCAGTTGTTAGCAGCTCCACAAGCGGATGCTCCGGAGCAATGACAAAAAAGGTAACACCGAAGAGCGTATCCGGACGGGTCGTGAAAGCGACTATCGGCTCGTTGGAGCCTGCGACCGAGAAGGTTATCTCAGTCCCAGTTTTTCGCCCGATCCAGTTTCGCTGCTGCTCCTTAATTGCTTCGGGCCAATCAATCTCATCTAACTCAGAAATCAATCGCTCCGAGTACTTTGTGATTCGCAAGATCCACTGCTTCATCGGCTTGCGAATCACATCATAACCTCCACGCTCAGATTTACCGTCGATGACCTCTTCATTTGCCAGAACTGTTCCCAGGGCCGGGCACCAATTCACCATCGCGTCCGCGTAATAGGCCAATCGCTGCTCTGCCTGATATGCCTGAACAGCGAGGGGACCCTGTTTTTTCACATTCTCCGGTATCGGCAGCTCTTCAATCGGCCGCGCTTTTTGCGCCGTGTCGTCAAACCAGGAATTATAAAGCTTTAGAAATATCCACTGTGTCCAGTGATAGTAATCCGGGGTACACGTTGCGACCTCTCGGTCCCAGTCGTAGGAGAGTCCGATCCTTTTTAACTGTTGAACGAAATTCTGGCAGTTTCTCTTCGTCAATATGGCCGGATGTTCCCCAGTCGCGACAGCATGCTGCTCCGCGGGTAGACCAAACGCGTCAAAACCCATCGGATGAAGAACATCAAAACCCCTCATGCGCTTGTAGCGCGAATAAATATCCGTAGCCGTATATCCAAGCGGATGTCCCACATGAAGGCCGGATCCCGAGGGGTACGGAAACATATCCAAGACATAGATCTTCTCTTTACCTGAGTTGGTAGTTTTAAAGGTATTGTTGACCTCCCAGTACCTCTGCCATTTAGGCTCAATCGCGTTCGGGTCGTACGTTTTTTGTTCAGTCTCAGACACAAGCAACCTCTGTCATTACAAAATCTATGGCTCTCGCATACTAGTCATATTGAGTGAAAACAGGTAGCTGAGAGCGCTAACCCCTTGTTTCGCACCCCCTAAGGGCCCAGTCAATCATAGAGCGCGAAAAACCCCCACCCCAAGACCTTTACTTGTGGTTCATTTTTAGGTACTTATCTCGCTCTTCGTGGTCGGGGTACTTTGCTAAAGGCCCTGACACAGAAGTCCGCAATGGAGTCGTAGTTCAGTTGGTTAGAACGCTCGGCTATGTCTCCTCGATCAAAACTTGGCTAAGCCAAGATTTTGATTGCGAGTCTCCTCGGTCTCCTCGATCAAAACTTGGCTAAGCCAAGATTTTGATTGCGACCAGGAGGACCTGGACCCAGAGCGTTCTTACATCAGTTCCTTGCGGAGTCGTAGTTCAGTTGGTTAGAACGCTCGCCTGTCACGCGAGAGGTCGCGGGTTCGAGTCCCGTCGGCTCCGCCATTTTTTATCCCTTTGGGGACTCCCGGAAACTCATAGGGAGTCCTGAAACATCCAGAACCGATTCCCCTGTTTCTTCGTGATATTACGAGCACCGAGAGGCTCAGGTCGGATACCCTCCAGTACCCAGCGATGCCCCCTATTCCACGGTGTGATGGATGACAAGTGGATCATCCGACTATCCACCGGATCGCCTGGTATAACCTTGAGGGGGGAGGCAAAGCCCGGCTATCGCGTGCCTTTGCCAGGTAGCGTTCTTCCTAAGCTGCCTTAGTTGACGAGATCGTTTTTCCCAGTTCCTTTGAGGAAATACCAAGAACAAAAAGCGCCTTACAGATCAGCTCTAAGCTGGCATCAGAAGATCCGCTTTCAAGCATGGCAACTCGCGATTGGCTAGACTTCATCAGCTTAGCTAATTGCTTTTGAGTCACGCCGGCAGCCTTCCGTACATCCTTGAGCTTTTGAACGAGGCTGATTTTCAGATCGATGACCGCCATCTCCTCGTCGGAAAGGTTAAGGAACTTCTGCGTATCAGTAATTGTATAGCCTGCTCTCTCAAGACCCTCTCGTTTTG
>JAFMIS010000112.1 GCA_017853915.1 bacterium | reverse complement strand
ATTTCTTTATCGCTAGAGCGCCACGCATCCTGGCAAATATTAGTTGATTCCCCTGAAGGGGACCCGAGTCGGGCGCCGGAATGCCTCAAGCAACGTCGAGGGTTCGCTAACCATTTGCGCAAGTGCGGGGCTCCAAGCCCGCCACACCCCCGTGCATCGATCATTCACCGTATCGCCAACATCGCCATGATCCTCGCGAAATATTGGAGGGCGCCCGGGTCGGGCGCCGGAATGCCTCAAACAACGTCAAGGGTTCGTTAACCATCCGCGTAAGGGCGGGGCTCCGTACTTAGACTACGCGACAGATTATTTTGTCCTATGGGTATTCATCAGACTCACCCTAGTGGGACAAAATACATACGACCAAACGACGCATGGAATGTGATTATTCCAGTTGGTCTTCTGATAGGTAACGCAGTGATGTGGAGAGAAAGTGATGTAATTGCCGCTCGTCATATGTGAGCGCTGCAGGCCGTGTTGTTACTCCTTTGCCCTTTGTGGAGGCTCTTAAATGAGCGCCCGATGCTCGTCGAGAATAAAAGCTGTGCAAGGATTGAATAGACAATTCGAATACAGCGTCATATCGTCAGGTCATTTTTCGGAGCCCTTCATATGAGACTACTTAATTCCGCGCTTCTCGCCCTTGGAATCGCCACTTCCGGCTGGTTTGTAGGAAATGGAATTATAACATTTCGCACCATGGATCAGGTTGTAGACGTCCGTGGTCTCGATGAACGAATCGTCATGGCAAATGAGGGAAGTATCGACCTGCGGTACGTTGTGAGCGCCGGGAACCTCAAGGATCTGAGCTCCCAGATAGAGGCATCTCAGCGTTCGCTCGAGGAGTTCCTAGCTACTCAAGGGTTCTCAGGCACAGCAGTTCAAAAAGTTTCAGTGACAATCAGTGATAATCTGCAGAATAGAAGTTCAAATGACCCAGGCCTTTATGCGCGTTATACCGCGCGAGCCGGAGCCCTGGTGTTCTCAAGCGATGTGAACCGCATTCAGGCGCTCGCACAAAAAACGGACCAACTTATAGCCCGTGGTGTGGCGCTTGAGAGCACGATGCCACGATTTTCATTCACTGACCTCAATAGCCTTAAGCCGAAGATGCTGGTGGCTGCTACCCAGGGGGCCAGAGAGGCAGCAGAGAGCTTTGCTCGCGACTCTGGCGCGAAGCTTGGTGGTATTAAATCCGCCTCACAGGGTCTTTTTACTATTACCTCTCCGAACTCCGATTATGATGATGTAAGCTCTCTGCAAAAGCGCGTGCGAGTCGTGACGCGGGTGAGTTATTACATGCGCTAAGAGCAAGCGAAAAACGCTCAGTTCCCGACTGATTTCAGATTTGTGTGGCGGTTCGTGCTAGCACGAGCCCCGATTGTCATTCAAACCTAGCGTAGAGCCTGCGAGCACGATGGCGCTCAGATTGCTGATCAGATTTCGAGTGAAGTTCGAGCTTCTCTCCTATGATTGACAACTCAGCAGGTCGGCGCTGAAAGAATAGCTGGCATCCTTGGCCGGCCGTATCGGGCGCTCAACGTAGTCTTGATTGAATAATTCCCACCCAGTCGCTCTATCAGAGCCTCCCAAGAATGGGGAAAGAGGGATGTCTAGGGAGATTCAAGATGCTACCCTGTGGGGCATGGATATCGTCCCTCAACTGCTTGTAAACGCGATCATCACGGGCAGCATCTACGCATTAGTAGCGGTTGGCTTCTCGCTTACGTACGGGGTGTTGAAGATTCTCAATTTCGCCCACGGACACCTGATGATGACGGGAGCGTACCTGTTTTACTTCTTTACCGTGGAGAGCGCTCTCAGCGTGCCTACGGCCGCATTGGCCACGTGCGCGGCAACCCTTGTCATCGCTCTCCTAACGCTACTCATTTTTGTTAATCCCTTCGATCGTTACAGCCCGATGCTACCCCTTGTGACTACGTTGGCCCTGGCTACCATTCTTGAATCATGCGTCTCAATGATCTTTGGTGTAAATGTGAAAGCGCTGGATAGTGGCTCTAGCGCCGAGAGCATCCAGTTTGGTTCGGTCTTTATTACGCCCCTTCAGGTAGTGATCGCGGTGACAGCGCTGATGATGCTCGTCTTGATCGCGTTTCTAATGCATTCGACCTCGTTCGGACGTCGAGTGCGGGCGATGTCGGAGCGTCTTGCGGCCGCACAGGCGCTCGCCATCAATAGCCCGGCGATGAAGGGGCTTGTGTTTACCCTGGGAACGGTTCTCTCTGTGTATGCTGGGATCATGATCGGGTACGAGACTAACCTGCAGCCAACCATGGGCCACGGATATACCATGAAGGCTCTGGCGGCCATGATTCTTGGTGGTTTGGGGAATCTGTGGGGTACTATTCTTGGGTGCTACACTCTCGGCGTACTCGAAAATTTCGCCGTTGGTCTCGACTTTGGGGCGTATTCGCTCCCGGCTGGATACAAGGATGCCTTCGCGTACTTTATTATTCTTGTGGTGCTTCTCATTCGCCCAGAGGGTCTGCTCTCTTTTCGGAGGCGCGTGGCGTAAGGGCTTATGGAATATATTATCCACCTTGCGATACTCGTCGGCATCTATCTTATTCTTGCCCAGAGCTTCAACCTCACGATCGGTCTGGGCAGGATGTTTAATCTCGCCCATGTTGCCTCATATGCCCTCGGAGCGTACGTCACAGCTCTGGCTTCAACAGAGCTTGAGATGGGGTTTGGTCGGTGTCTCATATCTAGTGCTCTCGTCAGTGGACTCTTCGCGATCCTGCTTGGTGGTATAGCGCTGCGTCTAGCGGGCGACTACTTTGCTATCGGAACTCTGGCGTTTGCCTCAATCGTGTCAGCCCTGCTGATTAATTGGAAGAGTGTGACAAAGGGGGTGCTCGGGATTCCAGGGATACCCCGACCTGAAATCGGAGGAGTGGCGCTCTATGATAATCTTCAGTTCGGATATGTAGTCGGAGTGCTGGTGATTGTATCCCTTACGGTGCTCTACTTTGTGTTCTCTAGCCCCTTCGGGCGTGTTCTTCGTGGTCAAGCTGAGGACCAACTGGCGATGATGGCTCTGGGCAGGGATGTTCGACTCATTAATACCCTCGGCTTTTTTATCGCGTCAGCTTTCGCGGGAGTCGCCGGCGCGCTCTTTGCCTATTATATTAATTATATCGATCCCTCATCGTTTTCTTTTTCAGAGATGGTCTTCCTGGTTACAATTGTCGTAGTCGGATCGCCGGGTTCGTTTTGGGGGTGTGTTGTGGCCACTTTCTTTTTGGTGCTCTTACCTGAGCCACTTCGCTTTGTTGACCTTCCGTCGTCGATTCTCGGACCGATGCGACAGCTTCTTCATAGCATCGTGTTGCTATCCGTCGTATGGTTCAATCGAGCCAAGCTCTTTCCCGCGCAGCGAGAGGTATAAGTGTTAGAGGTATCAGATCTTCATCTTAAAATCGGAGACGCTTTAATCCTTAATGGAGTCTCGTTTTCAGCCCAAGCGGGAGATTCAATCGGTATTATTGGGCCGAATGGCAGTGGTAAGACCACGCTCTTTAATTGCCTAAGCGGATTTGTTTTGCCATTTCAGGGTAGTGTTTCTCTCCGAGGTGAAAATATCACGCACACGCCTCCGTATCTGCGAGCGGAATTAGGTGTCGGTCGAGTCTTCCAGAGTTTTGGAATCTTTCGCGAGATGACAGTGCTGGAAAACCTGGTAGTCGCGCTTGAATCACGAGCGGGAGTGCTACGCACATTTTTCCCTTGGTCGACGACGAGCCGAATGATTCGAGCGCAAGCCAAAGAGTTCGCCGCGCAGGTAAAACTAGATGGTAAGCTTTCTCAGCGGGCTGGGATGCTCTCTGGTGGGCAGATGCGACTTCTTGAGATAGTGCGCGCGCTTGCCTTTGGCGCTGAGGTATTCCTTCTCGATGAACCAACGGCTGGAGTTTCTCCCAAGATGAAAGACGAGGTGGCGGCACTCATTAGCCACGTTCAAACGCTAGGAAAAACGACCCTCATCATCGAGCATGATATTAATTTTGTGCAAAGTTTTAGCAAACGAGTGTTAGTGCTCGATCAGGGGCGCGTCATACTAGACGACTCACCTGAAAACGTTCGAAAAAATGATCTGCTACGAGAGATCTACTTTGGCAAGTAAAGGCCGATCGTCTCTCATAGACCTGACTATTTCTTATTAATCGCGGCTTTTCCTTTTTGGTCGATTGTCCAGCGTTTGCACCCATCTGGAATTACCGCGTAGTCTTTGTCCCCGAACATGAAGTTCGAGCCGTCACCTAAGAGCAGCTCCACGCGAACGTTTTTGCCATATCCACAACCTGCCTTGCTAAATCGCGCCAGGCTACCGTAGCCGTTGCCTGGACCGGAATTGCGACCCTTTTCACCCCTTACCACAACGGTTGTTCCATATGGCGCGGAGTGAACAGCGAGTCTGCCGTTAGAATCTGAGACGGGTTTCCATAGGATAAATCCAGCTGGTTTTGATGGGCCCTGTGGAATCGGAACCTCTGGAGTGGGGGTAGCAACCGGTGCTGCATCCTCAGCGAGAGCTCTGTAGCAGGAGGCAATGAGAGAGCCTCGGCACACGTCAGTAGTTGGCTGGCCGAGCCCCTTTTTGAGGAGCGTCTCGGCGAAACTTTTTCCATTTGCGGAGAACAGCGCGCCTATCATTCCTTGTCGGCCATCATCGAGAGTGGCCGAGCAGTCCGGCTCAGCAGGATAAAAATATGCGTCGCCCTCCGCCGCTAACTCATTAAGAATCGCTTCGGCTCGTGCTTGAGTGGCGCTCTGAAAGGGGACATCGAGGCCATGAATCTTCACAAGCTGAGAGCCTTTCTTGAGGGAGATCGAAACCAGGTTGGGTCCTAAAACTGAGACTGAGCCCCGTTTGCCAGGTTTGGCATCTATCGGATTCTGTTCTTGGCCCTCAAAGACAGTGCCGCAGCTCGTGCGAAAGCTGCTCTGTGACTGCGATGGGGCGGGTGTGTCTGATTTGCTAGGGGACGAGCTCTCTCCGGAGTCCTCCTTAGTACAGCCTATGCCGAACAGGAGAGAGGAAGAGATACAAACAAAAAGGAGTGCCGAGCGCTTCATAAAACCTGCCTACAACTTGAGTTTTCAGGCACTTAGACTCTCTGAGTGCCTGCGCATGCTATCCCCATATCCGCTCACAAGGAGCATCTGCTTCAGCAAAAAAACGCTGAATTTTGTGATGGTTATGCGAATTCCAAGGGGCAGCGTGATGGCCTTGAGCGAGGTTCATCCAGGACCGGAAATAACTATAGGGTCGAGACCTGCGAGGTGAGATGACTTAGAACTAAAATCGTTTCAATATACTGGCATGGTAAACTTCACACAGCAGTCTCGACACACAGTTGCGGTTGTTATCCCCTGTTACCGAGTTAAGGCGCAGGTACTCTCGGTCATAAAAAAGATTGGGCCTGAGGTTTCTCATATTGTCGTGGTCGATGACGCATGTCCCGATGAGAGCGGATTATGGGCAGAGACGCGCTCTCACGACGCGAGAGTATGTGTGCTCCGTTTGAAGAAAAACTCTGGAGTAGGTGGGGCAGTATTAGCCGGATATCGCAAGGCGATCGAGCTAGGCGCGACGGTCATTGTCAAGATTGATGGCGATGACCAGATGGATCCGAGCCTCATACCTCAATTTATTGAGCCTATCACCAGCGGCGAGGCCGATTATACAAAGGGCAATCGCTTCTTTGATCTTGAGTCACTCAAAGGCATGCCAGCAGCGCGTTTGATCGGAAACGCGGGCCTCTCTTTTATTACAAAACTATCAACTGGGTATTGGAAAATCATGGACCCGACCAACGGGTATACCGCTATAGACGCTCGTGTCGCGGCCATACTTCCGTATTCAAAAATCGCTCCCCGGTATTTCTTCGAGAGCGACATGCTTTTTCGCTTGAATACCCTACAAGCAGTTGTGCGTGACATCCCCATCGACGCGCACTACGCCGATGAAACCAGCAATCTGCGCATCAAAAAAGTCCTCTTTGAATTCCCGTTAAAACACGCCATTCGCTTCGCGAAGCGAATATTTTACACCTATTTTCTGAGAGACTTTAACGCGGCCTCAGTTGAATTGGTGTTGGGAACTCTTTTAGCGGCGTCAGGGACGATATTCGGCTTGATGAAATGGGCGCACTATAGCGCGCTTGGGGTCGCGGCTCCGTCAGGCACGGTGCTTCTGGCGACTATTCAGGTCATTCTAGGAGTTCAGTTCATACTTTCGTGGATTACATACGATGTGAACTGTAATCCTGAGGTGCCGGTATCGAGCCGTCTTCGCGGAACCAAGGCTCGTATGGCGACGCGCTATCTCACTCCGGCCAACTCAACAGACGTTGATTCAGCGCCACCGATTGCTGCTAATTGAGGCTTCACTGCATCGATTGTATTTCGCGTTCAGGATCATTGGGCTAGGGTGAGCGCATGGCACATTCCTCAGCCTCGTATGATGTGATCGTGATAGGTCTTGGCGCGATGGGTGCCGCGACGCTCTATCAACTTGCTCAGCGCAAGGTAAGAGTGCGAGGCTTCGATCAATTCACACCTCCGCATGCTCTTGGATCTTCGCACGGAGAGACACGCATTACCCGCTTGGCCATAGGTGAGGGTGATTGCTACTCACCATTTGCTATTCGCTCGCATGAAATTTGGCGAGACCTTGAGCGGATGACAAACGAACGACTCCTGCACATAACTGGAGGACTTGTCATCGGAAACTCCGATCATTCTGGCAGATTTCATGGAAAGCCCAGCTTTCTTGAGACTACCATCAGGGCGGCGAAGCGTTGGGGTATACAACATGAGATACTCGATGCTCAGGAGACGAGGCGCCGATTTTCTCAGTTTCTCCTCTCAGACTCCGAGGGCGCCTATTTCGAACCGGAGGCAGGGTACGTAGCTCCCGAAGCGTGTGTGCGCGCACAGGTTGAAGCCGCGCGAAGATATGGAGCTGAGATCGCTCTGAACGACAAGGTCATTGAAATACAGCCACGGTCATCAGGAGGTGTTACCGTGCGCGCTGACTCGGGCATCTATAACGCGGATCAGGTTGTTCTCGCTATTGGGAGTTGGATTTCGCGATTTCTACCAACATACGCAAGACATTTTTCGATAACGCGTCAGGTGCTTTATTGGTTTTCATGCCCGCAAGCGTCTCACCGTTTTGGTCGAGGAAAGAGCCCGGTATTTCTCTGGGCCTTGGGCGATGAAGAGGCAGAGGGATTGTATGGATTTCCGGCGATCGATGGAGATGGTGGAGGAGTAAAGATTGCGCCATCGAAGTACGACCGAGAGGTAGATCCAGATAGCGTTGATAGGTCTGTAGGATTGGAAGAGATCGAGAAAGTATACAACCGGTATGTTCGCGGCAGGATTCAATTCGTCGAGCCACGCTGCGTAAAGACAGCAACATGTCTGTACACAACGACACCCGACTCAGATTTCGTGATCGATAGATTACCTGAGACGCCTCAATTAGTAGTTGTGTCGCCGTGTTCAGGCCATGGATTTAAGCATTCCGCGGCGATCGGAGAGTCGGTGGCGGAGTTGGTGACCACAGGCTCATCGAGTCGTGATTTGAGGCCATTTTCGCTCTCGCGATTTTCGTTATAGCAATCATATCCCGGGCGCCCTCCAATACATAATCGGCATCACGATGTGGCGCGCGTTACGATGATGTCTTTGGAGGGCGGCCGGTCCGGCCGCCAGGTGTGACAGGAACCAAGAATATCAATGGTGATCGTGATATTGCGGCGCCCTCCAATAAATAATCGGTACTACGATGTGGCGTGCGTTACGACGATGTCTTTGGAGGGCGGCCGGTCCGGCCGCCAGGTGTGACAGGAACCAAGAATA
>JAFMIS010000111.1 GCA_017853915.1 bacterium | reverse complement strand
CCCTTCGAGTCATCTCGCTGCTTACTCAGGCACCGTCGCAACTCTTGCAACTCCGCTTGCGAGCATACTTGAGGAACCACAACCGTGATGGATTGAGCGATCCCGCTTCCCAAATATTCTCCACGTGAGAGAAATACCCTCGAATATAACTCTACTCCAAGATAGGTCACCGCCTGCCGCAATGGATAGTTGGATTCGACCGTCGATAGAAGTGAGATAATACTTCGTGGCATCCTATCACGCGCTATTGAAAAGATGGAGTGATTGAAGAACTTGACTGAATAGGTAAACGGGTTCTTGTCTCTCCATGTAGGCAAACATGTCGTTCCATCGAATACTGGAATTTATTGACCTCCCGCAGCCTCGCTGGGAACCTTCCAGGTATCTAATGAGCGCAAGCAGAAAGGCGCCATGATTCATCTGATGCGGATGAGGGAGTGGCACTCCCAAAGCCCCTTTTACTCTGAAATCACTCTTAGCCATGGGTTCCACCCACATTATCGAAGAACAGAGGGACTCTACGTGCCTGATTGCATCGACAGGACTCCAGGATGACTTCCGCTGAATATCATATCCTGAGTACATCAACACAAAGTGCACCAATGTGTTCAGAGCAGGAGAACCTCGAAAAGGTAAGCCTGGTGAATTAGCCCAACCCGTTTGGGGGTCATATACAGCAATCAACCACTGGAGCGCTTGCGAACATGCCTTGACAATGGACTCCTCCTGCCGGCCAAGCCGAAGTAAGTGCTCAAGAGCTAACGTGATATAAGCGGTGTCCCACACCCGTGCGTTTTCCGCATGGTCGAGGATAGTCAATGGCGCCCCAATGATGGTCCACCATCCATCCGGCGCCTGCCAGTCAAGAAGTCGGCCCACTGCGACTGAGAGGAAGTCGTCCAACTGCGTCCGAATAGATTCATCAACAATCGGACTTGCTCGAAGTTCAGCAAGCGCCAGCGCGCACGTTGCAGTAACAAGCGGAATTGGTTGGTCACACTCCTCGACCGTATATCCCCCTGATGTTGATGGGCGCAGGAGCTCCAAAATAAATGGCAGCTCGGTGCGGAGGTGTTCATGCGCCTCGGGAATTCTTACCAACGCTAAGATCGCGTCTGCCGCAGACCAAACCTCAGTCTTTAATACGGAGATATAAGGACTGAAGGTATTTCGAATAACGAGCTGGATATACCGAGCTAGCTCACCCGAGACCTGCTTATCATAAATCGGCAAAGCGGACCGAATGCCTCCTCTCAAGCCAGCATGCTCAGCGCTTTCGATCTGACTCAGCGGCTGCTCGCCCTTACTAGAGGACTCTAACAAAGAAAGAAGCCCGAGCAGACTTTCCGTGCTAAGAAGCTCCTCCTCATTAAGATGGAAGCTCATCCCCGCGATCTTTTTGGTGAATGCGACTACGACGGGACCAGGTCGCTTTCTCTCTGGATTCTGGCGAGTGATCAATTTGCGCACTACTAAGGATCCATTTGAATCACTGCCGAACACTTCGGCTAGCCACCCCGTATTTTTTGCAATTGAGTAGTCCAGGGAGGCGGCGAGGCTTCCGGCGCCTCCCGCTAATGAGCACTCCTCAGCGCGTCCGGAGTCGCGATATAGGAAATATCGAAGAGCCAAGATACACAGCGCTCGCACCGCCTGGTTCCAACGAAAAGTCCCGACGTTTGGCACCACGGAATTAGCACCGCGAGAACATCGGCGAACTTCAGCCCCAGAGAATGCGAACTCGGTCGCCTCTAGAAACACTTGCCCTTCGTGAGATAGAAACTTAAGACTAAGGTATGGCAGCTGAAGCGAAGTGGTAGTAAGCGAATTTTCCCGGAGTGCTAGTCCCATCAGCGTCTTTTACTTATTCACTCAGCCCACTTATGCCCAGAGAACGATGAACAATAGGAAAGTTTGCCCGACGTGGAGAGGTTAAGAGCTAGCAGTCCAACCAGAGGGATAGGACTACACCTAAGCCTTCTGAAGGTTTGATACCACATCCGAATCGAATACTCCCCTAACAATGTGGGGCAGACCCGTTCTGGCATAAGAGCGATTTTCCTAGCTGGCTGCTTGGGCGTCGGGTGCCGCGACCTTTTCTAAGCAGATCACGTAACCTCATGGTATATAATCACGCGGGCACCGCAAAGTGAAGTGAATTAAACTCCATTCTTTCCAGTATGTTAGCCCCGTTCCCGAATAACTAGTCAAAACCTCTCGAATAGCAGCCATCCACAGCGTAGCGCCATTCAGCTAAGCCCTTCGGCGATTCATACATCGGCTCACCGTTGATATTTCCGAACTAGCATCGGAAAGAGACTCCGAGAAAGGCTCAGGAAAGATTTCGGTCGGGGACCTGTAAGGTTCCCATCAAACCTTTAACCTTGGAGGGTTCCTGCTTATGTCCGACAGAAAATTCCAGTTGTATTTTGTAGGCACTTCAACCGCGGAGTTATTTCAAACCAAGTTTCAACAGCACCCGATTAGCCCGATTAGAACCTCCGTGCGCGGGAAAACCGCTGGAGCCTTCACTCATGCCGGCTCTTTTCAATTTAGTTCAGCCGTTCGAGCACTCTGCATCCTTTGCTTGAAATCAGTCATTCTATACAAATCAAACTCAGACGAACTACCTATCCTCCTAGGCGACAAAGGCAGCCTTGCTGCCTCGCTTGACTACGCACTCACTAAGCAGCCACTTTGGGTCCACGAAATGTTCGGCTTTGACGCCGCTGGCAATTCGTTAGGACAACGGCTCTTCAGCCGAACTAACTCACACCGAAAGAGGCCTGGACCGGTCGCAATCAAAGTGAATGAAAAAGCACTTCCGCTCAGTAACATTCATATTTACTGGGAAGAAAGGCGGATCGACGAAGTCGACATGCTCAGAGCAATCCTGTCGCCACTCGAAAGGTGCGATGCGTCGAAAGAGCCTTATATTCAGGCCCCGCAGATCCATGGAGAACTTGCAGCATAGTAGCGGGTTCCCCTGTCTCGTGGGAGAAGTGGCTACGGCACAAGGGAGAGCTCTCGTGCTGGACCAGACTCTCTGCTGCATTATCATCAACAATTAGTGCAGCACTGAACGTAGCACGCTACCTCTCTACGACTCTTCTCGCCCAGGAGTATCCGCTCCCCACATCCCCCTAGGCACAAGGCTACCGCGAAAGAAGTCCGACGTGTGCCGTTATGCAACTAGCACATCGAGGCATCTGCGTCGTCGTCCGCATCTTTCAGACTGCATAATAATTTAACTTCAATGCTGCCGACGCGATTCAAACGACCCCCCCCAGATGTGGGTAGTGGAATCAGAGGAGCCCTACACGCGAGCTCCTACCGAAGACGTTCAATAATGTGGTCCGCCATCTCAGTGGTTGACACCTTGCGTCCAGCCTCAAAGAAGATATCGGCGGTGCGGTACTCATCCTGCAGCGTCATTTCTACTGCGCGCTCCAAGGCATCAGCCTCATCCTTCCAATCAAATGAGAAACGAAACATCATCGCTGCCGACAGGATCTGAGCGATGGGATTGGCGATCCCTCTACCAGCGATATCCGGAGCGGAGCCTCCAGATGGCTCAAAGAGCCCAAAACCCGCGGCGTTTAGACTTGCCGAGGGAGTAAGCCCAAGGGAGCCCGGGAGCGCGGCGGCAAGGTCAGAGAGGATATCCCCGAAAAGGTTGGAAGTAACAATGACATCAAATTGACCGGGATTTTTTACCAACTGCAAGGCGCAGTTATCCACTAACATGTCCTCAAGGAGAATGTCGCTGTAATCCCCGTGAATCTCCCGCACAACATCTCGCCACAACTTAGACGTCTGCATGACATTGGCCTTATCGACCGAAGTGACTTTACCTCGCCGCTTTCTGGCTGTCTCAAAGGCAACCCGCGCGACCATCGCGATTTGGTCCTCGGAATAAGCGCCGACGTCACGAGCGTAACGCCGTCCACCATCGATCCATGTGACTTTTTCACCGAAGTATACATCCCCCAGAAGCTCACGAATGATAACCAGGTCTACCCCTTCCGAAAGAATCTCATCTTTGAGAGGGCACCCCTTACGAAGCTGCTGATACACCCGGGCTGGCCGAATATTAGCGGCTAGAGCGAAGCTCTTCCTCAGCGCCAGAATAGAATTCGCCTCGCAACCGCGCCACTTCGGCAGATGCGCCTGATTGACAGGACCTCCCACCGAACCGAACAAGATCGCATCAGAGCTTCTACATAGATCAATCGTCGCCTGTGGAAGATGTTCCCCGTATTCGTCAAAGGCAGAACCACCGACCAGCCCCTCCGAGAATCGCACCGAACGCTGGAACCGCTCCGCAACCGCAGCGGCAACTCGAACCGCCTCGCGCATTACCTCGGGACCGACGCCGTCTCCACCCAATACCGCGATTGATTTAGTCTGCATAAGCTACCTATTTGGGGTACCAACCCGAAAGAATGAATACGGCTCCAGCTCGGCCTTCTTTGCCGAAATCATGGGAAGACGAGAACGCAAATAGTCCATATCGTCTAGGCCGCGCAAGAGACAGTGCTTTCGAAACGGATCGTAGCCAAAGGACCACGCGCGCCCATCTGAAGTGCTAACAGCTTGCGACTCAAGATCCACAGTTATCACCAATGCGCCCTCCGTCGCCTCTCTCATAAGACGTTCAATCACCGTTGGCTCTAACACAACCAGTAGGAGTCCATTTTTCGAACTGTTGGACGAAAATATATCCGCAAAGGATGGCGCGATAACCACTCGAATTGCCGCATCGAGAAGCGCCCACACGGCGTGCTCACGCGACGAGCCACACCCAAAGTTAGCATCAGCGATAAGGATACGAGCTTCAGAATATCGCTTTTGATTCAAGAATAAAGACGGTATCCTCACGCGCAGACGCTCAAAAAGGTGCGCGCCGAATCCCTCACGCGATATACTCGTAAGGTGCTGCGCTGGAATAATCATGTCCGTGTCGACATCTTTCAGGGGCAGCGGAGCCGCCGTCGCTGTAATTGAAGTAAACGCTCGCATATTTACACTCCTCGTACATTATTCCCACGGAACGATACAACCTGCCACTGCGCTCGCCGCAACTGTAAGCGGAGACGCTAGGTGCGTAATACTCCCCGCGCCTTGTCTACCTATAAAGTTTCGGTTCGATGTGCTAATGCACCGCCTACCGGATGGAACCTTATCGTCATTCATACCGAGACACATTGAACATCCGGGCATTCGAAACTCCGCCCCGGCTTCCTCAAAGATCGCCCGAAGACCCTCACGCTCCGCTTGAGCCATCACTTGTTCAGAGCCCGGGACCACGTACATTGTGACATCCGGATGTACCCGTCGCCCTCGCAGGACCTCCGCCGCAGATCGAAGGTCCTCGATGCGGCCATTCGTACACGAGCCGATAAACGCCCACTCAACCTTCACACCCCGAATAGCATCGCCCTCCGCTAATCCGGTGTACGAAAGCGCCTGCCGAGCTACCGCTTTATGCGTCTCCGGCAGTGAGTCAACGACTGGCACAGTTCCGTACACACTAATCGCCTGCTCAGGGTTGATCCCCCAGGTCACCATTGGAGATAACTCGCTGACATCGATCGTAAGCTCTCGGTCGTACGAGGCACCCTCATCGGACGCAAGGCTCCTCCACAACGCGACGGCTTCATCCCAGCGTGAATCAGAAGGCGCGTAAGGCCGCCCCTTGAGGAATGCGAAGGTAACCTCATCTGGAGCGATCAGGCCCGCTCGCGCCCCACATTCGATACTCATATTACAAATGGTCATTCGCTCTTCCATCGACATCGACTTCACAGCCGAGCCACTGTATTCAATTATGTGACCGTTAGCCCCTGCGATGCCGATCTGAGCTATCAACGTGAGGATTGCGTCTTTAGGAGTTACTCCTGGCTTAAATGCCCCCTCAAAAGAAACCTTCATAGTTTTCGGCGCGGCTTGCAGCAACGCACCCGTCGCCATCACGTGACCAACCTCGCTGGTTCCAACGCCAAACGCCAAGGCTCCAAAAGCACCGTGCGTTGAGGTATGAGAATCCCCACATACGATCGTCATGCCAGGTTGGGTAAGCCCCAACTCCGGACCGATAACATGCACAATTCCCTGGTACCCCGAATCAAAATCAAAGAGCGTTACTCCGAACTCTTCACAATGTGCGCGAAGCGAGGCGACCTGAAGACGCGCGGCATCGTCGACTATGATAAGACGATTCCTCGAGGTCGGAATACTATGGTCGACTGTCGCTGCCATTCGCGTCCGATCGAAGAGTGGGATACCCCTCTCTTTGAGTAGAGAAAATGCTTGGCTTGAAGTCACCTCATGGAGCAACATGAAATCGATCGTGAGAATCTCAACGTCACCCGCTACCTCATCGTTGCAAATAGCGTGAGCATCCCAAATCTTTTCGATTATATTTCTCCTCATATGTATTACCCTTTTTTGAACGTCCTCTCCACGTAGGCCCTGTTCGCGGCGCTGATGAGCGCCTTCATCGCTGATATCTCTATATCTTCATCAGCCCCTCGACCGATGAAGCTCTGACCCGCTCCGTCCGCAAGGATAATTGTGCTCACACTGTTCGCGGAGATTCCCGGGCTATCGGATTCGCTGTGATAGCTTTGCAGCGTCAATCCTGGAAGACGTCGATCGATTGCCCTCTTAAGGCACGCCAGCGCGGAATCCTTTCCATCATATACTTCCCGCAGTTCACCCTGGAGGTCAAAGAATTTTCCACGAAGTACTATCTCAGACCTTCCCGCCCGTTTTGAGTAATCGTATCCCTCAATCGCGACCGGTTTCCGAAACTCAAAGTAGCCCTCCATAACCTCATCGTCGGTAACACCCTTTCTCCGATCCTGGTACAGAGTCTTGATAAATTGCGCGATAGAGGCTTTCTCCCCATCCTCACAGATATATCCAGCTTTTTCTATGATAGACTGGGCGTGATTACCACCTGAGAGTGGGCCAAACACGAATGTAATCTCATTTCCTATCTTGCGAGGATCGAAGGGCTGGTACGCGAGCGGGTTGTTGAGTATCGCATTGGTGTGCCCACCGGAGGTGTGCCGTGCCGCGTTATCACCGGTAATCGGCCAATGCGCCTGTCGCGGAAGCATGTGCCGCGCGACGAAATTAGACAGGGCCTGAATCTTGTCGAGCGCAGTTTTAGTAGAGTATACCACCCCGCGCTCGCTGCACTCGCCGAAGTTTGCCATCGCTACGATGACCTGCTCCAGCGCGACATTACCAGCCCGCTCTCCAATGCCGTTGAAGCAGCCTTCTATCTGCGTGCACGGACCATGAAACACCGCCGCAAGTGAGTTGTGCAGCGCAAGGCCAAAGTCGTTATGACAGTGGGCTGACCACACAACGGTCCTTCCCGGAAACTCTCGCGCGACAATCTCTGCATGCCGATTCATAAGAGAGACAAAATAGCGTTCGCCCTGCAGCCAACACCCGCCACCGATAGTATCGGGACAGTTAATCACGGAGGCCCCTCCTTCAATCGCCGCGCGAATTACATCTGTTGTGAACTCAAAGTTCTCTCCGATCCGAGAGTACCCCTCAGGACTAAATTCAACCTCGTATCCAGCTTGAGACGCGAACAGACACAACTCATACGTCTCCTTCACCAACTCCACTTTCCCTTCTGCTCGCCCACCGAGAGACGCCTCCATCAATCCAGGAGCCACAGGAAGATACATGTGCACTCTCCCTTTGGCTCGTCGCAACGAGGGCGCAAGGGCCTCCATTGTTTTCTCTACCTGTTCACGTCGCTGCTGACACAATCCCGCGATTATTGGAGAGTCTTCAGCCGTAGCGAGATCGCTCGCGATCGCGTGAACAATCGCGAAGTCAAGTTTACTGGCGGCGGGGAATCCTGCTTCAAGGACATCCACTCTGGCGCTATGCGCGAGCCGAGCGTATTCGAGGTTCTGCTCAAAACTGATCGCCGCGC
>JAFMIS010000110.1 GCA_017853915.1 bacterium | reverse complement strand
ATTTGCGGTCGTCGATCCGAGCAAGGTGCTCGATGTCTCGCTGGGGGTTTTTCGGATCAACAGTGGCTACCTACGAGAGATGCAAGATCGTCGTCCGAACTCAAAGCTAGTAATGTATCCATACTCGGTCGAACGCGGCTCAGCTTCATATGCCCCGAACGAGCGCGCTGAGATGATTGATGTGGTTGCTAATCAGGTAAGGCGTTTTGTTCCCGATAATAAAGTATGCGTGGTGCCATGGCAGTTATGACATGTATTAATTCAGGGAGTAGACATGCACTCGCTCAAGCTCTAAGGAGGCTGCCATGGCGCGCGATTGCAACAATACGAATACCATCATGTTCTCAGCAGGAACTGTGCAAAGAGCACTGCAGACGAAATAATTGTGCGCTATTGAAGAGTGAGTATGTTTAATCCTACAGCGGTCATAACTGGCACGAGTTCAGGTATCGGGCGAGCGATTGCTGAGGCCCTCGTAGCGCGAAAATGGAGCGTGATTGGAATTAGTAGGCAGCCCGTGCAGTTCGATTTAGAGCGATACACTCACTACCCGGTAGATGTTTCGGATTCTGGGGTTCTGACCGAGACGACACGTCAGATCATGCAACAACATGGTCGTGTCGATGCTCTGATTAACAACGCGGGCGTTGGGCACTTCGGCCCCCATGAGGAACTTTCTGTTGAGCAGATCACGGAGCTCGTGTCTGTAAATCTCCTTGCCCCGCTTCTTCTCACCAAGCTGCTTCTTCGACCGCTGAAAGAGGCACGCGGCGCTGTAGTCAACATAGCATCATTTTCGGCTTGGGAGAGCAGCTCTCACGGAGCTGCGTATGCGGCAACGAAAGCGGGACTGAAACATTTTGGAGACTCTCTTTTTGAGGAGGCGCGCAGAAGCGGATTGCGGGTGGTCACAATCTCTCCGGATATCACTCGCACACCATTCTACGAGGATCTCTCATTTGCCCCGGAGGACGATCCTGAGGCGGCCATCACCCCTGGGTGTGTCGCCCAGGCAGTGGTGGAGGCGCTGCAGCAACGCCAGGGCACTGCTATTACCCACGTAGTCATGCGTCCCCAACGCGTGCTCTTGAAGAAGCGTCCGCGGCCCTAGGGCCGGCGCGCTGCGCGCCGCCGCCCCCTGTCCGCCCCCTGTACCCGGGCTACTCTGCCTATCCCCGCCGCCCCGCGCTGTACCGGGGCTACATCCTCTCTACATCCTCTCTACCGGGGCTACATCCTCTCTATTCTCTCGCTCTCGCTAGCAACTAAATCGTGGATTCACCGATATAGAGCCTCATGGCACGAGCGATGAAATACCATCCACATGGCAGCGTACTTTTCTGTACCTTTAGCATCGAAGAAGGCCTGCTGCTCTTGTGCAATCCACTATGTGAATCCATCATAAAAAGCTGCTTGGCCAGAGCTCAAGAACTCCACCCGGTCAGACTTTGTCACATCACCGTTGAAGCTACTCATGTTCACACAGTCTTGACTGTCATCAATCCAGACGATGTCCACGGTTTTATTCGTTGTTTTAAAACCGAGTCAGCGCACATGATTAATGGGCTTTTGGGAAGAAACAAACGAACCGTCTGGTGCGAGGGATATGATAGTCCCATAGTTCTCACACCCACTCGAGCTATCGTGGCAATTTCTTACCTCTACTCAAATCCCGCAAAAGACAACTTGGAAACCTCCATCGATAGATATCCCGGCTTCTCGTCGTGGAACATGTTTCTGTCAGGTCAGACAGTCCGATCTTGGAAGAGGCTTCGACGACATCAATTTCAGCGAATCCCTCCTGATATCAACAACCCACGCGGATATGCGAAGTTAGCTGAGAACATACTCATGGATTCAGATGAACTCCAGACGTTTACCTTAGAGCCCAACGCATGGCTGGACTCATTTGGGATTCATTCGGAAGAGGCACAAGAAAAAGTCAACAAGAGAATTATTTCGAGAGTGAGATTTCTCGAAGAACGGGCCGAAAAGAAACGACTACGGAATCGGCACACGGTTATCGGTCGAGAGCGCCTTAAAACTCAAGTCTTCAACACCACGTACCGCCCACAGCGGAACGGACGAAGAATGTGGTGCCTATCGGAGAAGAGGTCCGTACGTATGCGATTTATTACCTTCTTCAAGAAGTTGATGAGGGAAGCAAGAGACATTCGACGGCGTTGGAAGATGGGGGAGGTCACAGCACCATATCCACCCGGCTTATATCCTCCATCCATGCCGAAACTTGCCAACTCTCTTGGCTTCTAGTGTCTCTGATTGCTCCACCTTGCGGGTTCTAATCCGCAACGCATAGGTGTATCTAGCCCAAGCTGATCGGCTGTTTTAGGGAGAAGTCGCTCTTTCCCCCAGACTCCACTAGACCACTAGCACTGCCCCACGCATTAGTCTCTCTACTCAGTAGCCCCGGTATAGCGAGAAAAGGGCCCCTAGATCCGCTCGGTCGGAAGGCCTGCCTTGATCAGCTGATCGACTACCGCATCAGCATGAGAGCTATCGCGCACCTCCATCATAACGGTAATCTCCACATGACCCGGAAGACGCGCGTAAAATCGGTCGTGCATAACCTGCACAACATTAGCCCCCTCCTGGGCCACGATCCCCGAGATTGTATGCAGCATGCCTGGCCTATCAGGCAACATAATTCTCACTCGAAGAAGCCGCCCACGCTCCGCCATATCGTGTTCAATCAGACGAGTCAAAAGATTCGTATCAATGTTGCTGCCACACACCATCACGAGCGGTTTCACATATTCCCTCGGGAGATGCCCCTCAATTAACGCTGCTATACCAGCCGCACCAGCCCCCTCCACAACAGTGTGCTCTTGCTCAACGAGCATCACGATCGCCCGAGCAATGGATTCCTCTGATACTGAAACGATCCTGTTCACCATTCGATCAAGAATTGGCCCCGTGACAGCCCCTATAGTTTTCACTGCAATTCCATCAGCGATCGTCATCGGAGTCACCAAAGGATGTTTAGACACCGGGCTTTTCCGTAATTGCAACGCCCACTCTGAACAAACCCCCATGATCAACACATCGGGCCTCTTCGCCTTAACCGCTGTAGCAATACCAGCAGCGTACCCGCCACCACCAACCGGTATGATGAGGGAGTCAAAATCAGCTAACTGCTCAAGTATCTCGAGACCCGCTACACCCTGTCCCTCCACAATCACTCTATGATCATATGGGGGGACAAACGTGAGCCCCTCACTTTTTGAAATTTCCTGGGCAAACTCCAAACACTCTGCAAGGTTCGCCTTATGTACAATTTGAGCCCCCAGCTTTCGACACGACTCAACCTTGACCAAAGGCGCCGCTGTCGGCATCACAAGATGGCACGGCGCTTTCAATCTGTGAGCGTGAAAACTAAGAGCCAGGGCGTGATTTCCCGCACTCGCCGCGCACACGCCCCGCGAGAGCTCCTCTTTCTTCATGCTCAACAAAAAATTCAGTGCCCCACGCTCCTTGAACGAGCCGGTGCGCAGCTTGTTGTCCCACTTGATAAACAATGAACGCTGAAATTCATCTGAAAGGCTTACACTTTGCGTGAGGGGCGTGACAGGGAGAAAAGGCGAGATTCGCCGTCGCGCTGACTCGATATCAGCGAACGTTGGAACGGTATTACTCATAGAGAGCCCCCTGTCATTAGAGTAAGGAATATCCGCATAGGGTGCCAGAGAAAGTTTGGATATCGTTCCAAGGGGCGGATATCGTTGGATTACCTCGCGCAACAAAAAAGATATGGAGACCAACTCACCCGTACGGCGCCTAGCCCTGAAAGCCAAACAACGCTACACTTGGTCCACCATGGAGCGGTATGATCTCATCGTTATAGGCGGAGGAATCGCTGGCCTCGGCGTCGCTGCCGAAGCCTCTCGTCGCTCGATAAAGACCCTGGTCCTTGAGGCACGCCAATGCGGTGCTGCTACTTCAAACAACACGCTCCGAATTATTCACGGTGGGTTTCGATATCTGCAACACCTTCAGCTCTCGAGACTAATTCGCTCTCTGAACGATCAAAGCGCCGTACTCCGGGACTTTGCTCAGGCCGTTCAGCCGCTCCCCTGCCTTATGCCACTCGCCCGATACGGACTTAAAAGCAAAATTCCTGTACGCGCTGCCTCGCTCCTGTACGGGCTCGCGATGAAGGCGTGTCGCTCTCCGCTGCCTCCGCCCACCGTATACTCACCTCAAGATATGACGACCCTAGCTCCACTCGTAAGCGAGCTGAGCCCGCATGGGGCGCTGTGTTGGCACGATGTGCTGATGACACATCCTGAGATAATTGCTTTAGCCCTCAAAGACCACATCACTCAAAACGGCGGAGTTATTCAAGAGAACTGCCCAGTCGCTGAAATTAAGCGAAAATCCGGCGGATTCCACGTCGTGACTAGTACGGGGGCCCACCTAACAGGCACACAGGTCATCAATGCGCTCGGCCCCTGGCTCGATTCGATTGCTGTCCCCGATGCGCTACGAGGCAATCGACCAGAGTGGTGCAAAGGATTTAACCTGATCGTCAAAAGACAAATACACCCCACTCACGCAATCGGCATTCAAAGCAAGGACGGGCGACTCTTTTTCTGCGTGCCACGCGGATCTCACACCGCCATCGGCACATGGTACACGCCAGCGCGCTCTATTCCAGATCACCACACTGAAGCTACCCCCAGCCATGATGAAATAGCCGCTTTCATACATTCGTTTAATGCAGCATATCCCATCATGGCGATCAGCGTCGCTGACATCGAAGGAATAGACTGTGGCTTTCTGCCGATGAAGAAACTATCCCCACAAGGCCCGGTTCTCTATGGAAGCGAAATCCTCTACGCCGCTCACGGATACGGGGAGATTATGAGCACGAAATACACCACGTTTCGCTCACAGGCCCAGCGAAGCCTGGAGAAGGTAACCGCATCTCTCTGATGCAGCCCTCGATACCGTTACTACTCAAATAAACTTATTTCATTCACGTGCACGTAGTTGTCACGCACAATCCGCAACACCTCTACAGTCACTTTCTTTCCCTTGAGACCCTGCGGCCATAGAATAGTTGACCATTGATTATCAATAATTGACGGCACCACGAATCGCTCTCCCTCATCAATTTTGATTGCCCATCCATAATCTGAATACGAAGAGAGAACTTTCGCCGCCTTAAATGTATGCGGCTCAGAGAACTCAAGGGTAAAAACAAAAGGATTGATCTGATCAGAACGAACCAACGTCGTCTCGATCTCGTCGATGACTGTTTTCAGATTACTCTCTGCCGACGGATCATTAGAAGAAACCTTTAGAGCGCCTTTCTCAGCCAACTCAGTAAGATTTATCTGCTTCAATCCCTTTGGCACTACTGCGTCACCCGAAACTTCCTTACCAGGAGCTAAAACAGGGCGCTCATTAGAGACAACCTTCTCAGCAACCGGCGGGGCTTCCGGCTCCTTTATATCCGCTTGCTCTCCCTGAGAAGTCTCAACTTTGGTTTTTGCTTGCTTCTCTTTCCACTCGTACTCACACGCCGCCGCGCTGAAAAGCAGAACAGAACCTAGCACCAGATTTGTAAGACTGCTGGTTTTCATGACGAACTCCCTGAAGATGATAATCGAAGAACCGATCTGATTATCGATTCAAGGAGGCTATTTGAACAAGCCCCTAGCCTACATACCGCTTAAAACTTCGTTGCATGAGCACTGAGAATACTTATTTTTCCGGCCTCGAGAACGAATTAAAGAATCGACAGAAGAGGCACCACGATCGGCACTCGCAGTAGCTGGCTGCATGCGACATACCGGCAAGGCTATGACACGCCGTTACTTATTCCTGCCCAGTCTGATCAAAGAGCGCGCCAGTGAGAAAGCTACTACTCTTTTGTGAAGGCGCAGGAGATTCAGAGGCGACTACCTCGGAAACTGCTAGGGGCTGCACAACCACCTGTTTTTCCTGGATAGGCTTGGCCTCTACCGCCTGAGTCTCACCAAACAACATTCGCGATGATATTGATGGCACACTGCTACCAACTGCTACCTCCGTCGGTGGCACTATCACGACAGCCTGCACACTCGACTCGCCCCTCCTTGGACTTAGCCCCCACTCTTCAAGCCTCTCCTTGCCGCGATCTCGTGAGCCATCAACAAGAGAAGCCGTGGCATCACTCTCTCCATCAACCCCCTCATCACTACGCCGCCCTTTGCGGGAACTCGAACCACGATGGAAATCAGGAGCGTTCTCCCTCTTCGGCGCACGCATCTCAGGAGCTTTCTCTATCCGATCTGGCCCTCCACTCGATTCTATTGGCCGCTCACGCTGCTCAGCTCGTTTGGCTGGTTCGTCTCCATTCACAAAGTTGATCGGCCCATCTTCAGACCTAGAGAGCGTTCCAATTCCTTGCACCTGCTTACCAGAGCTAGCCACAAAGGCATCTTTGTAATCGACCAAAACGGTTTGCAGGTGTTTGTCCAAAACATCCTTTCGGATATACACCGTACCTTTCTCACCGGTCTCAAACCAGAATCCATTCTTGTTTCCTAAGATCGTCCCTGGAGGCATGAACTCCGCGTGCCCCTTGTAGCTCTTCGCAACATCAACAAAGTCACCGATCGGATTTTCACATACGATGTACTCCGACCCATTTCGACGCTCAAGCGCGACGGCCTTAAGCATATGACGCGCGTGCATTGATTCACTACCCGTGGACCGCGATGAGTGATCCCACTCCGTATCGATCAGCACCCCACCATGCGCCCCATCACTTTTATTCCGACGCAACTGATCGACAAGGTAATCCATCGTCGACACGGTTGATACCCCACCCGTTGAAACAGCCTGACCACTCGCATCAACCTGAATTTTCGCGTCCCGAGCCGCGCACACGCTTTCATGCCCACGCAAATTTCTCCAGGCATCTGTGTATTGCCACCAATATGATCCCTGCTGCGCGGTGGTATCGCGAACCCCTAGCTCGATAACTCCATCAAGTAACATCAACATTCCCGCTGATGGTCGTCGACACTTTACATCCTCAATGCTGGCCGAAGAGGAAAGCTCAGCTCTCTTCACAAACTCAGGCCTCATGACCATCTCTTTCCCACCGAGCGTCTTCACATGCCCATCGAGCGCAAACCCTGCTCCCAATCGAAGCAATTCGGCTGGCGGCAAGGCCTTTAACATGGAAGCAGCGGTACACATCGCTCCAGGACCTTGAGTGATGGCGCGCGAATCTACCGCGCCACGAATCAACTCTCCCAAATACTCACGGCGCATCTTGTCGAACGACTCAGCATTTTCAACCGTTCTTTTTTGACCAAATAATGAATCTGACGTCGCAATTTTGTACAAACTTGAAAGCAACTGCGGATCACGTTCGAGAGTTGGAATCAGCTCACGAAGATCTCGCCCTTGATCTGACCGCGAATCAACTCGCGCCTCCACCCATATCTTTGAAATCTGATCGCGATGGTCCTGAGCAAACGACGACCCGCGAATGACGGACTCCAAACCTAAATGACGATCCTCTTGAATTCCTCGGATGCTTGTTAACGAATAGGGACTGCGACTCACTTCTGGATGGACAACACTACTAAGAACTCTCTCCATCACAGAGGGGGATACACCTCGCTCAGTAGCTTGAGGACGATTTTCTTCGAGAGTAAGAGTAGGCATACGATTACAAACAACTAACCGGATTTAATTTCAGAAGTGCGCAGCGCCAAGCTCACCATCAGAGCCCTCACATGGGAACCGACATTCATGGCATCGAGCATGAAATCATCCTTTCATAGGTGATATGGCTAAGATAGCTCGCCATGTGACATTAAGAAGTTGCCGCGAGGACTCGTCCTCGAAACAATTGAAACATGCGTTTTTTTAGCAAATAGAAGCGCCGGCACAGGCCGAAATAGTAGCCCCGGTACAGGGCGTATAGGCCGATAAAACACTGATAACCCGGGTACCGGTAAGTAAGGACACCTCGCTACGTAACCTCAGA
>JAFMIS010000109.1 GCA_017853915.1 bacterium | reverse complement strand
TGCGTAATTTGATCTAGTCGAACATCTTCCCAGAAGCGGCGCCAGCAAACCCTTGTTTTAAAAGCGGACGCTTTTAAACATTACACTTTGACACCCGATTGCCATCGGGTGAATCCTAGCGATGAGTTTGTGCGAAACAGATGTCGGTCAACCGATATAGACGTTCGTCATTATCGGTTATTCGAAAATTTGTTTTCACAAAAGTTAAGGTGGCAAAAAATGAGTCACCTGACTAATTGAGAAGACGTTAACCATTTAGGGAGGCTAGAGGCTCATGCGAAAGGCAACAATAGTGGCAGCCTTATTGCTTTTAACTCCGGCGGTCTCTCAAGCTAAGACGCTTGAGGATCTGTTGGTAGAGAAAGGCGTAATCACCAAGGGTGAGGCTGCGGGTGCATCCGATGCGGGCACATCCAAGGTATACTGGAATCAAGGAACTCGAGTAGATTTCCCTGATACAGGTTTCACAACGAATATCGCAACCTTGTTGCAAACTCGTTACGCGTTTACAGATCAAGATGAGAGTGCAGGCCTGAAGAATACTTCAAGCTTCGACGTTAATCGCGCTCGTCTCATCATATCAGGAACTGCCCTCAACAAGGAGTTCTCATACATGTTGTCGACTGATTTTATTTCAGCGCCCGACTCAGACGCGAACAACGGGGAGAGCCCATCCGTGCGAGATGCTTACATTGATTGGAAGCCTTGCAACGATGACTCGGGGATCCGATTGGGAGTTGCGAAGACTGCTATCAGCCGTCAGTTCAATACAGATCAGCAATCAATGCAGTTCGCTGATCGATCGGCTACCTCTGAGTACTTCACAATTGGCCGTGCGACTGGAGCGACAGCTTTCGGCACGTTGGCTGATGGTATGATCGAGGGAAGCGCTGGTGTCTACAACAATGATACCAATCCAACGACTGCCAACGAGCCAAATGACAGCACTCACCACACCGGTGTTGCCGCGGTTCGCCTTAATCCAACGGGCAAGATGAATGTCCATGAGGAAGGTGATATCGATTGGACAGAGGATCTTGCTACATCTCTCGGCGTTGCTTATGCGTACGCTGATCGTACAGCAGGCTTGGATGTTGAGACTAACCTCATCAACGTCGATGCGAACTTGAAGTATATGGGATGGGGTATCCATGCTGAATACTTCAACAAGAATGTTAGTGACGGAGCTGGTGACCCAAGTGGTTTCTACGCTCAAGGTGGTTACTACTTCGTTCCAAAGAAGATGGAACTTGCTGCTCGTTACGGTTACACAGACTGTGATAATGGCTTGGCGACAGGCACATGCGCAGGAAACGACAGCATTAGCGAAGCATCAGCTACTCTTAACTACTACTTCTGGCGTCACAACCTGAAGGCTCAGTTAGGATATGACTTCGTTAGTACGGATCCTATGGCTGGTTCGGATGTTAACTCGAACCGCTATATCTTCCAGCTCAGCAGCTACTTCTAATAGTTACCTGTTAGAAGCTTACAAGCTGAGAAGCCGTCCGGGTAAAACCGGGCGGCTTTTTTATTTGTTATTGTCTGCCATAGGAGTCGTTTTTTCCGGGCCTAGCCCATAAGAACGCCCCGTGTTGGAGCATCGCCACAGGTGGTACACTAAACCTCTATGCGATGGGTCGTGTCAGCATTAGTGGTTGTATTGGTCGCAGCCGGTGTCGGTGGCTATTTCCTCTACCAGAGGTACTCAGCCGCATTTCCTGAGCTCGCCTCGGGATCCTATGTAGGGCTCTATACGGACAGTCAAACCAATCGAGCGGTTCCGTGGGGGGTGGCGCGCGGGGAACAGGACGCGACCCTTGCTGTGTTTGTTAGTGACATCAGAATACCGGCACAAAGGGCCGCAACGCATGACCCCACTGGTAAAACTCGGCTGCCACTGGTCGTAGGCACGGCTGAGTCGAGACTAAGATTTACGGGTAAGGGAAATAGCCCGACTGAGTATGGTGGCGAATACACCAACCCAATATCTGGAGAGCGGGGGACGTGGACTCTCAGGAGGATTCAGCTCGATGACATGTCTCCTGCTCAGCAAGATAATCTCACGCGCTGGTTCGCGTTGTGGCAGGAGTTGGAAAAGATTGAGAGTGAGATCCAAGAATCACAACAGACCGTAGATACTCGCCAGGCAGCTGTCGATAATCTGCACGCGTACGTCACGGATGGCAGTGCCTTGCGCAAAACTGCTGATCAAAGGCTCGGCCGCGCGGATTCAGAGATTGAGGCGGCGAGAGGTGATTTAAGCGATCGACAACAACAACTCGATAGAGCCATTCGTGATTTTGATCTTAGTCAGCGTATCTCGCCTCAGGGGAAATTGGTATACCTCAGTCGCCAAACAATTCAACGCGAGTCGCGTTGGGTGGAGCTGACGCTGAAGCTGTTGGCGCCAGAGACCTCGCCTGGATTTCAGCAGGCGTTAGATAAAGCTGAACGGGTGCGCTCCTTGAAACGAAAAATCGCCGAGGAGAGAGAGGCGGCCCTGAAACAGGGAGAGCAGGAGCGATATAAGGGCAGTGCGAGTGAAACGCAGGCTGAGGAGGAGTTTTATGGCCAACTCCAGTAAGTCTAGCCTGATAATTCTGTTGGTGCTGCTTATTGGTGTGCCTTCTTTCGTGTATGCCCAAGGTGAGCAAACCATAACGGTCGCGCAGCGGCTCGCTCCAGTTGTGGATCTGAAGCAATCATTTGTAGTTGTGTCCCAAGGTAATCAAATAGTGGGGGTCGCGGCAGCGACATATATTGAAGCTCCTGAGGGTGATGAGGGATGGCTCGTAAGTCGTATACCAGCGCCAACAGGTGCCGATCCTCTTCGCGTTCTGTTTGCTATGGTGGGTGCTCAGGGAGATGTTCGCTCAGGGTATCAAGAACTTCATGCGAACGCACTTTCCCCCCTGCTGTCGCTAGGGCTCTCAGCAATGCAGGATAGATTTGTTGAGCGGCGAGGGGTCTATCGGCAGTTGCAAACCTCTATGACAAGCCTCGAGGGGCGCTTGCAGGAACTTCAACAGGACGCCGACGCGATCGCTAATGTGAATAAATTAGTTAATGCTGAGGATGAGCTCTCTGAGGTTCGAGCCTCTCTCGCACGGGTGCGAGCCGCTCAGGATGGAATTCAACATCGGCTTGCCAACATGCGCGCCCTCGAGCAGCCTCTAGGAGGACAACGCCGTGAAGCTGAGCTTGTGGAGCAGTTGCAGGAGCTCTCAACGGCTCTCTCCCTAACGGAAAACGCGGCGCTTAAGAAGATCTCCGCTGCCGCCAGCGATCTGCAGTCCAAGCTGAAAGCGATTGAGGAGACTCGCGATGAGCACGTTGGATTGCTTGAAGAGGAGTTGATGGATATTCAGCGTAATCGGCAGAAGAAGTGATCCATGTGCCCGGGTAGCATGAGCTAAGTTCCTAAAAACATTCTTTTCTTGCCCTCGTTTTTCGTCTACCGTGAAGCTATGTCGCCGATGCCCGAAAGCCCCATCGATACCCTCGCTGATTCGATCTGTCGACGGGGTCTTGGGGTTCCCGCTGTTTTTTTTCTTGAGCTTACTAAGCCCCTTGTTGGGTGTATGCGCGAATTGTACGGAATGAGCGAGCCCCTGCAGCGACTCCTTCTAGGCAGAGAGGGCTCTCCATCAATAAAAGAGCTTCTTTCATCCGGTGAGAATGTCGAACGACTGATCCAGATCCTTGAGCAACGCATGGGAGCGGTTTCATAGGGCCTATGAACGGGTTTGAACACGCGACACCTGGGGTGCTTATTCTTGTCGCGCTGGCCATGCTCTTGCTCTTTCGCGAGCTGCGGAGAATACGGGGCGGACATCAACACTTCATTCGCCGCATTCCAGGAATAGATGCTCTTGAGGGCGCGGTAGGTCGGTGTGCCGAACAGGGTCGGCCGGTAATGTTTACAACGGCGCTGACCGATGTGGGCCCAGTGCTTTTTGCCTGTCTTGGTGTTCTTCAAGCTGTAGCCAAGAAAGTCGCGCGCTACAAATTAAAGCTCGTAGTGCCTCAGTATTCCCCAGAAACAATGGCAGTGGTGGAGGATAGCCTGCGGGCGGCGTACCACGAGGCGGGGCGCGGAAGCGCTTTCGATCCTCAGAGCCTCGTGTTTCTTTCGAGCGAGCAGTTCGCGTTTGCATCCGGTTATATGGGTTTAATGCATCGGGAGAAACCCGGCGCAGCGTGTCTGTTCGGTGTCTTTGCCGCGGAATCCCTTGTCCTGGCTGAAGCGGGGCAGCAAGTTGGAGCTCGTCAGGTGGCTGCCAGTGTTAGTCCGGAGCAAGTAGCATTTTTTATCTGCACGTGTGACTACACCTTAATTGGTGAGGAGCTATTTGGCGCCTCCGCATACATGAGTCGAGAGCCAGTGCAGGTCGCGACGCTTGCGGCTCAAGATCGTTTTAAGTTGATGATGTGCGGCGTCATCGTGTGGGGAGTGCTGTGCGCGACTATCACGTCCTGGTGGCCGACGCTACGCATTGTGATGCCGCAGGATGTGCTATCCGCTGATTGGTCGACCTGGAGGGCGTGGTTGCCATGAGTGCGGGGAGAGTTGATGTGCGGGCACGGTTGACGCGGATTGCGACTTTTCTGGGGGGTATCTACTTCTTTTTTTACTTCGTCTGCCCAGAAAGCATGATTGAGCAGTGGGGAATACAAGAGGCTAATGAGCCGATCTCGAATGGTTTTATCGTTGTGGGCACCATGGCGATTGGCTTGGGCATTATCAACATAATTTCAGCTCATGGATCTAAGGTAATTTTCAAACGACGTGGATGGCAGTACAGCGTAGCGCTCTTGGTCGGATTTCTGGCGATTATCACTACTACCACTGCTCAGTGGATCGAGTCCGTAAAAGTCTCGAAGCGAGTGCACGGTGTTCAGGTCATTGGCGATTTCGCGCAGCGCATCATCGAGGATGATCAGATCGTTTCGGGAAGAAAAGAAGGCATTGTGAAGAGTGTGTCACCCGCCGGAGCTCTCCCGCAAGTCGGCGCTAGGATCTCCGCGCTGGTTTCGTATTCGAACCTTCAGCTACGCAAAATAAATTCCGAAGTGAATGAATCGCGAGCAATGTCTCGCCTCTCTCAGGCCGAGAGTGAATTGCTGATCGAATTAGAGCAAGCGAGTCGTGACCTTGAGGCGTCTGCAATTATTCTTACGCAGATTCCTCGTGACTCACTTCGCTCTGAGGATGAAGCTGCTTTGCAGGCGTTCTCTCAAAAAGCGGCTCGGCTCGCGTCTGCCTTCTCCTTGGTTATGCGGAAAAACGCGAGCACTAGCTTGTCTCAACGCGTGTATGACCTTCTCTATAATGGAGTGTTTAATCAATTAGGCTCAGCGATGTTTGCCCTCCTGGGGGTATACATCGCGGCGGCTGCCTACCGAGCGTTTCGAATTAGGAGTGTAGAATCGGCTCTCATGATGATAGCCGCGCTGATAGTTATGCTGGGGCAGATCTCGTTTGGCAAGCATCTCTACAGTGAGATGCCGGCCATATGCCAGTGGCTTCTTGAGGTCCCAAACAGCGCCGCGTTCAGAGCGATTCGTTTGGGTGCTGGTGTCGCGGGCCTCATGCTGGCGATTCGGATGTGGCTATCAATCGAGTCTACGTCGTTTACTACGAGGAATAAGTGAGCATGGAGCCGCGGCGCCTCATATACCTCTTGATGATCCTTGCGGTCGCCGCACCGGTAATGTTTGGTCTATCGCAGGCGCCCTCACGCCTGGTTTCAGCCGAACGCATGTATAGCGTCGTCGACTCAGTCGAAGTACAGCCAGGAGAAGTGGCGCTTGTATGGCTGGACTTTGGCCCCAATACGGTGGCTGAAAATGAGCCTCAGGCAGTGGTGCTCTTGGAGCACCTCTTTCGGCGGCGCATACCGGTAATTCTTCTCTCTCAGTATCAGCAAGCCGAGGGATTTCTGCGGCGTATCCCGCAGGACGTCGCTCAGCGCCTTGAGCGGGAGATGCCGGGACAAACATGGCGGTATGGTGAGGCGTGGGTGAACGCGGGATATAAGCCCGGAGGCGCGATTTTTATTCAGTCCCTCGTCAATGCTCCCGATATTACCAAACTTCTTGGTCGCGATGTATCGGGGATGCCGATCTCACACTTTCCAGCGTTTGCCTCGGTCGGTGGTGTAGAGCGCGTCAAGATAGTTGGAGAGATAACGGGCCTTGTCGGGGTTTTTGACTCCATCGTGCAGTTTTTTCAAAAGAATGGATATCGGCCAACACTGGTCCATGGATGCACCTCGATCACCATCCCGGAGGCATACATATTTCTTGACTCCGGCCAACTGAAGGGGCTGCTTGAGGGTATTGCTGGTGCCGCGTGGTACTCGGAGGTGCTGAAGAAGCATTTTCCGTTAAGTGATAACTCAAAATTGCTAGTAACAAATACCGCGCTGAGCGCGGCGCACATCATGATTATTGTGCTCATCCTCGTGGGTAACGTCGCGGCGTTTGTCTCTCGTTCGCGGAGGTCTCGTGGATAGCGCTTCGTTCTGGCCTCTTCTCTCTACGTTGGTTGGCGGGCTTGCCACCCTGGCGATTTTTAGCTTTCTCATTCGAGAGAATGGGTTTTATCGATTCTTTGAACACGTTTTTATCGGCGTTGCCGCGGGTATTGGCCCGATGCTAACGCTCCGAGATTTCTTGTGGCCTCAGATAATCGATCCGATGAGAGGCGCTACCATTACGACCTATCCTGATGGAACACTATCAGGACCGTATCAGCCGCTCTATCTGCTCTACCTAGTGCCGATGATATTTGGCGCGCTCTACTATGCGCTCTACTCACCGCGGTACGCTTGGATCGCTAAGGTAGTTATCGGATTTACTCTCGGTGCGAGTGGGGCGCTCGCGATCCGAGGTTTCTTTGCCGAGGTTATTCCTCAACTTGCGGGGAGTTTTAAGCCCCTAGTCGTTATCTCGTCTGGGGTGTTCTCGTGGAGCGAGTCAATTAACAATACTCTCTTTGTCGCGATCCTACTCCTGGTGCTAAATTATTTCTTCTTTACTTTTGGAAGAGAGGGATCTCTTCAGGGAAAGAGCGCGCCTCTCGGACGTCCGCTTTTGATGGTCTGCTTCGGAGCCTTTTTCGGATCAACTGTCATGGCACGACTGGCGTTACTCGTTGAGCGTGTTCAGTTCCTCTTGCAGGACTGGTGGGTGGCAGTACAAACGATCGTAGGTTTGGGGTAGTGCATGCGAACGGACGCTGAATCCCTACATACAGTACTTGTGACGGATTGTGGGTCTACCACAACCAAGGCTCTACTGTTCGAAAAGAAACAGGACCGGTGGCACCAGACATTTCGTGGCGAGGCCCCGACAACAGTTGAAGAGCCGGTAGCAAATGTGACGGTAGGAGCGCTCAATGCTTTCGCCGAGGTGGAAGAGTTGAGCGGCCGTCCGATCCTCCACGAAGGAGGCCCTTTTCTTATCACTGGTGCCGATCCAGCTCGCGGTATCGACCTGTACCTTTCTACAAGCTCGGCGGGTGGCGGTCTCCAAATGCTCGTCGCTGGTGTAGTCAGAAACATCACGACAGAATCAGCCGAGCGAGCTGCGTTGGGAGCAGGGGCGATCGTGATGGAGGCGGTTTCCGCCGATGATGGTCGGGAAGACTACGAGCGGATTGAGAGAATAAGACATGTAAAGCCCGACATCGTATTGATTACTGGGGGTATTGATGGAGGCTCCACAGCGCATGTGGTTGAGATGGCGGAAATTTTAGTAGCCGCCGCTCCGCGACCTCGATTCGGTGATACCCTGAAGCTCCCGGTCATATACGCTGGAAACGCGTATGCGGCAAAAGATGTGGCTGAGATCCTATCCGCGATGGCCAACGTGGTTGTCGTAGAAAATGTCCGGCCAGCTCTCGATGCCGAGAATTTGGGGCCAGCGCGCGAAGCGATTCATGAGTTCTTTCTCTCGCACGTTATGAGCCACTCCCCGGGGTATGGGACCTTGTTGTCGTGGTCTCCGGTGCCAGTGATGCCTACTCCCGCCGCTGTAGGTGACATGGTTCAGAGTTACGC
>JAFMIS010000108.1 GCA_017853915.1 bacterium | reverse complement strand
CCCCTGGCAGGGTCGATCGCCCGACAGAGTTGATCAATCGAGGCGATCTTAGTCGATCATGGTTAGTCCATCGTGATCAAGTTCTCAGAGAAGGGGGGCCTCAAGAGACGGCTCCGCGCAACCTTGGCTGTCTGCGCTAAAACAGGGTGGGTCCTCTCAAGCCGCGAGAGTTGATTTAAGTGATCCGCCGTTTGCCCCACCAATCGAGACACATCTCCATCCGCGACACCCGATAGACGCAGAAGACCCGCGAACTCGTTCCAGTTCTCAGCATCCATCCAGGTCATGACCGTCAGAGCGGCGTCAGGCAACACGGATACCTGAGTTCCACCAGCGCCTTGGTATGCCTTACGAACTCGCTCGACGATAACGCCCATCGCGTGATAGCGATCCGGAGTTATCGGATTCTCCTTCAAACGAAAGTACGGCCGGTGAGGATCTCCCGATATACTGCCGATCAACCCCACCAATTCATACATCGGACAATCATCGAAAAGCTTATCGGCGATCGCTTCACCCAACTCCAGCACGAGACTAGTACACAGCTCAGCCGCCCAATTCCCCTTTTCCGTAAGGCTTCCACCCTCGACGTAACCGAGCACGCGTAACCCCTCAAGCGAGAGCGCCAGGGCCGTCTCCTGCTTCTTCTCTAACTCATCAGCCTCTCGAAGAAGGCGACGCACTCGCTTCTCGGCCTTTTTCCTCTTCTCGCCACGCAACCCTGAGTCCTCTTCAATACGGGACTGTTCGCTCAGCGCGTCATCGCGGAGGCGACTTGCTCCTTTGCGGTCCAAGAATGAACCAAGACTGCGCTCAACCGTAAATTGAAGATCATCCACGTTACGATACTTCAAAAGATTCAGCACAGTCGAAGGCGCGGCGAAATACGCCGACCGTAGAGGCTCTGGGGGACGCCTAGAAACCTCCAACAAGACCCTCGCGTCCGAGAAGCGACTCGGTGTGATAACACACATCCCCACGGCGTCTTTGCCTCGCCGACCAGCGCGGCCTGCCATCTGCTGAAACTCCGCTGAGGAGAGAACGCTAAACCCCTCAGAACCTCGCTTACTGTGCGCGGTGATCACCGCTGTTCGAGCTGGAAAGTCAACTCCCGCCGCTACCGTGCCGGTAGCGATCATCAGGCGCAACAATCCACGTGACATAAGCTCTTCGAGCAGTAGACGCCACATCAAGAGCTGTCCATCGTGATGCGCTCCCACTCCAGTGGTGATGAGGGCTTGATATTGAGGATAGGTGGTTATGAATGAGGGATCGAAGGCGTATTTCTCTATCACCCTCTGAATTTCACCCTCAAGACGGGCTTGATGCTCCACTGGAAGTATCGTCGCTTCAGAGCGACTCAACGCCTCTACATCAGCATCGCACTGTCGGCGAGCCGTGCGAAAAAGGATCGCGGGCAGTAGATCGTCTCGCTCCAACTCACGAAGAATAATATGAACCGGGAAATCAGCGAACATCGCCATTATCGACCCCGCCTCCGTCCGTTACGGTTCCGACCACCACGCGAATCGCGCCGTCCACCTCTATCTCGTCCCTCTCGCTCCCCTCCGACGCGCCCTCGAACACGCATCCCACTATCATCAAGCTGCGCCGAACCGTAAAAGTGAGAAACCTCAGGGGACAGATGCCCCTTTTCATCACTGAGCGGAATTACTCCGAAGCGGGGATGCAAAAATCCATATCGCAACTCAACTGGTCGATCGGTTTTCATCACGATGCGACACTCCTTGTTACGCACCTCCTCAATCCACGCCGCGATCTCCTCGGCGTTTGAAATCGAAGCAGAGAGCATCAGGAGCGTTGAGGTGCTTGGTGTTAAGATAATACTCTCTTCCCATACCGCGCCTCGTTGAGGATCCGCGATGTAGTGCACTTCGTCTAATATTACCAGAGCGTATCGCCCCTCTCCCCGGTACAATTCATTCCGATATATCTCAGTAGTCGCTATCACCACATCTGAGTCGCCCTCGATCTTTCGGTCACCGGTTAGAAGCCCAACTGAGTATCGTGGACCAAACGTGTGTTGAAACTCAGAATACTTGGTGTTCGAGAGAGCTTTCAGAGGAGTTGTGTAGATTGCTCTCTTTCCCTGCTCTAACAAGCCCTTCATAGCCTCGGTAGCTATAAATGTCTTGCCCGATCCAGTCGGCGCGACTACCAAGGTATCGATCCCGTTCAGGAGATTATCGATAGCCTGACGCTGAAAGTCGTCGACCACGAACTCACTCTTCGACGGAACGCCGATTCCTGAGAGAAACTTATCTCTCGATTCCTTAATAGAGCGAAACTTCATCATACGGACTCCTGTGGAGACGCGGCTAGTACCTCAGCTTTCGGCGCCGCCAACTCGAATCGACACGACACGAAGCTTCGCACAAACGCCGGGGCATTCTGCGTCAGCTCCTGTAAGCTACCATCGAAGGCGATCGACCCATCGAACAGCGCCAAAATGCGCTCCACCGCCGGCAGAAGTCTGCGAAGATCATGACTTACCAGAAAGGTGGTGGGTTGATACTCCCGATGCAACTCCACTATCAGATTCATAATGACGCTACTCGCTACCGGGTCCAATCCACTGGTAGGGTCATCGAGCAAGAGAATACGGGGTCGTCCTACCAGCGCCCTGGCCAACGACACACGTCGACGCATACCCCCACTCAGCTCTCCAGGCATCTTATACGCCGCGCGAGTAAGCCCTACACGAGCGAGGATATCGCTCACCTTAGAGCAAACTGCCTCGCGCTCGTCTCGAGGTAGCGCCGTCGTCGGAACTTTTCCCTGAACAAGCGGAAAAGCGACGTTGTCATACACAGAGAGCGAGTCAAAAAGAGCCCCCTCTTGAAACATGAGGCCAACATCACGACAACTCCACCCCGGCGGAAATGACACCCAACCGAGATCTGCCCGACATGTGTTCGCTATAATCTTGAAGAGTGTACTCTTCCCACCACCACTGGGCCCGATGAGCCCGTTTATGGAAGCGGGTTTAAGAGCAAAGTTAACGTCTCGAAGAACCGCCTTATCACCGAATGACCGAGTTAAACCTGTTACTTTGAGCACCGTTACAACACATCTCCACTAGGCATGTTCACCCCTGATCCTTGCGCGATACGATAGGAATCGCCACTCATGATTCCCGGCTCTCGCAGGCTCTCATCGATCCCCTCTCCCCGCGAAACAAACTGCCCCTCACGAACCCGCGCCAAAAGCTCAACTTGATCCTGCACGGTATTCATCGTTAACAAACTCTTGCGCCACGATGCGCCACGACACATCTGAGAGGCCAGCTGCTTCACCTTGCCGGCACACGAGCTGTCGAGGAAATCCTCCCGTAACAGTTCGATATACCGGGTCAAAATATCAACCATCAGGCGCTCGTTACCGCGAATAGTATCACGCGTCCCTCTAGCTATCTCGGAGAACACCATCGGATTCCATATCGCGGCTCGCCCAATAAAGAGCCCGGAGACTCGCCCCTGTAATCTCTCCTCCGCGCTAGCGCGATCGACCACATCACCGCTGCCCAAAACTGGAATCGTGAGGGCCTCCGCCACATCGCGTACAAGCGACCAATCGGCTAAACCACGATAGAGCTGCGCTCGGGTTCGGCCGTGAATCGCCAACGCCTCGATCCCCTCCGACTCTGCCATCCGAGCAACCTCGATAGCGTTGCGAGAACTCTCATCCCATCCGGCCCGAATTTTTAGGGTCAGAGGAATCGAAACCGCTCTGCGCACCTCCCTGATGATTGCACGCAGGTGATCTGGCTGACGCATCAATTCGCACCCACCCCCGCGCTTCACCACCTTAGGCGCTGGGCAACCACAATTTATATCGACAATGTCAGCTCCGATGTCTTGGACCATAAGAGCCGCATCGCGCATACGATCAACATCATATCCGAAGATCTGCACACAGTAGGGTCTCTCACTCTCCGAGAACTTCATCATCTCAAGAGTTCGTCGCGATCCACGAGTCATTCCCTCTACCGACACGAACTCGCTTACGACCAGGCCCACATGACCTGGATTCAACTCCTTTATTAAGCGACGAAACGCCCTGGTGGTCACACCACTCATGGGAGACAAAACAAGGCCAGGAGAGATATCGATCGAGCGGACCTTATACGATTTAATCACGCAAACACCCTCGTACTTTCTCAGACAAAACTTCAATCGAGAAAGGCTTCTGGATAAAATCCCGAGCGCCATCTTCTAGAACTCTTTGAACCACGTGCTCCGAACTGAAACCACTCACTATAAGCACTGGGAGCTGCGGATTGCGCGCTCGTAGGCGATTGAACACCTCTTCTCCAGAGAGTCCCGGCATCAAAAGATCCAATATAACCAAGCTAAAGCTCTCCGGGGACTGCTCAAACTTCTCGACACCCTCAAGCCCACCATCGGCGGTTTCCACCTGATACCCAAGATGAGAAAGACTTAACCCCAAAACATTTCGGACCGCATACTCGTCATCGATAACGAGTACCCTCTCGCCTTTACCTTTTCGCAAACCACCATGTTCGCCCGCGACTTCCGCGTTCTGAACTACCTGCTCGGTTACTGCGGGGAGAACGATTCTAAAAACGCTACCTTTCTTGGGCTCAGAGATAACCTCAATAGCGCCACCCAACTGTTGTACGATGGAGTTAACAGTTGCCAATCCAAGCCCCGTACCCGAAGAGCTCTTCGTGGTGAAGTATCTCTCAAAGAGACGAGCCTTAACCTGCTCATCCATACCGATACCATCATCACGCACAACGATCGCGCCGTACGCCGATGCTATCGGCTCCGCGCCGAAGAGCCGCACGACCTCTTCTTCCGGGCAACGGCCCTCGACCGACACATCGATGGCGCCCTTGCCAGAGATCGCGTCTCGCGCGTTGATAATAAGGTTGATCAAGATCTGAGTTATGTGAGATTCCGATGCCAAGACCCTCAAGGCGGTCGAGGCTGGCGACACACGCAACGCAACATCAGTTGGAATGGCGCTCTTGAGAAGCGCGGCGACCCTCCCAACCAGATCCCCAACATCGACCGGGGAGGAGGTCTCTGTTGAATCGAGCTTCGAAAACTTCAAGATCTGCTGAGTCAAACCTGAAGCTCTCACCGCTCCTTCCTCAATAGCCTTAATCGAATCTCCCGCCACGCCCCTGTCAGGCCCGCTGTCAGGCAGCACATGCTTCATGTAGGCGACATGCCCCAAGATCCCAGTCAACACGTTGTTGAAATCATGCGCGATACCGCCTGCCAACAATCCCAGCGTTTCAAGTCTCTGCTTGTGATGTAGTTGTGCTGACTCGCCCGAGGCTACGCTCGCAAGCACTCGAACGACGATCACCTCCGACACTACTGCTTCGACTCGCGCTGTAATCGCCCTACCATCGGAGGCTCGTAGCTCAACCGTGCTCTCACCACCCGCTGCGCAGGCTCGCGCCGTCGGCCAAAACGACAACGCCGAAGAGCCCACTATCGCGCGAGTTTCAAGACGCACCAATTCAGCGAAGGCATTGTTGACCGCAAGACAACTGAAGCTCCTTGAGAGGATCAGGTGCGGCTCCGGTAGGCTTTCAAGTAAAGATTGTGTCAGATCCATGTACTACTCTTAACCGTTACAACCCTTGTAGCTGGGCAGTTTGCCCCCGCCCGCTGCTTGTACCAGCCTTGAGGGTGGGGTGAGGAAACTCTAATAGCTCTCCCGTTAGTACCGCTAGGGTATCAGAAGTGGGCTCTGAAGGCTTTTAAGCCTGAATTTTAGCTACCAGCCCTGAGAGTACCAGCAAAAACGGGTACTTATCAACGGACGTTCGCTCCTATGCGCCACCCAAGACGATGGGGAAAAAGTTAGTTGGTCTCACGACGCTCTAAACTCGCTTGGGATTCCTGCACCTCTTGGTATGGAATTGCTGCCGGGAAGCAGCCCCTCACCATGAGTCAAAACAGGTGTTATTTCAATGGCTTCTTCACTTTCAGGTGCCCACAGCGAGAGCCCCTGCCGGGTCAAAGATTTCTTAAAAATAATTGGAACCCTTGCTCTCAAACGGGAATCTCAAAAAACAGGGTGATCAAGCGGCTTAATGTTGAGCGCACTTGTAACCTGATTTGAATATGGTAGGTTTTACGAACCGTGGTTTTTTTACGGGAGCCAGTTGTTATGTCTGAGTCCAGCACACTGAAAGGGGTAGTTAAGTGGTTTAATGATGCCAAAGGTTTTGGTTTCATTGAGCACACCAGCGGGCGTGATGTTTTTGTTCATTACTCGGTAATCGCCTCAGAGGGGTTCAAGACCCTGAAGGATGGCGAGACTGTGGAGTATGAGCTGAAAGAGGGCCCCAAGGGTCTTCAAGCATCCAAAGTTCTTCGCACCACAGCGCCCGAGTCATCTGACACACTAACGTCTGACGACAGCGCTACAGGTACTGAAGATTCCTCGTCGGATACTGACGATACCGACGATACTGAAGACACCGAAGACGAAGATTAGTCAGTTCGGGTCTTTGATTGAAAGACACCTCACGGCCTTGGAAGAGGACGTGAGGTGTTTTTTTATTGCGACATCACACTGGGTAGAACTACCGCTAGAACGATGCGGCAGCGAGGCTCATGAAAGGAACGAGCTAGCGTTGAGCCTGAACGCTAAAATCCTCAAGCTCGCCGATATCCTGCGCATAGACAAATCCAGCCCGCCCCTGACGAGAACGAATTCGAAGCCATCGACCGACCTGCCCCTCTACACTCACTTTGTCACCAGCTTCAAGCCGCCCAATGACGCGAGCTCCATACCCAGCGGATGAGAACACCTCGGTTCGCGTAATGACAGATTTGACGACCCCTGGCAGAACGGCGCTTCCATCTGGATACGAGGCGCCCGGAACTGGAGAAACATCCACTTCGGGAATCACATCGGGAAGCCGGGCTCGATCAGCTCCGCTTCGCTCTACCCCGCGCCTGAACTCCGCTCCCTCCACCGGCCCATCTGTTTTCACAACTTCGTGGGGATTTTTGCGCGGTGGCTCAGGGCTATCTGCAGCGGGTGTGCTGGCCTGATCGCTTTTCGAGACACTCGCACTCACCGCGGCTTTCTCAACGACCTTTGGAGCAACCTGTGTGCTTTGCGTCGGAGGCTGCTCAGTGTTGGTTCGTTGCAGCGAATAGACCAAGGCCCCTAACGTACCCACAATTTCACGCGCTCGAACCATCGGTCGCATGAGAGTTGGCACCGGACGATCAATAACAAAATCCTCCGAAGCTAAACTCGCCTCTCCTGTCTCAAAAGCCTGGAAGATGAAGTATCCTCCAACGACCAAGAAAAACACACCTACCACAGCGATCACCCGCAGTGTCGTACCACGAACAGGCTTCTCTTCAATCTTTGCCACCGTCGCGGACGACTCCTGTGGGATGGGCTCACCCAACGTGAACTCGTGCGATCGAGTCGGCACAAAGGTCTTCTCTTTTTTCCCCTCGGCCGCGAATTCTCGCAACCCCACGTGGTGCAGCGCGACTCTCAAAGAGTACTCTTGCCGGCGGTCCCCTACCTCTTTCAAACGGCCGAGCATTATCTCCGCTATCTCAACGATTAGATTACGATAGGTATGCAACACCGATTGACCCTGCAACTGGCGACACAGAGATTCGAACGGAGCCGCGAGCAGCGACACTGGCAGTGAAAACGCGCCAAGGTGCCCTCGGATCCACCACAACCGAGCCTCGACATCGTCCCCATGGTTAAAATTCTGCTCAGCCCGACTGACCAGCACGCCCCATTTTTTTTCGGCTGCTAAGGCCACAAACTCTCCCTCGAGGGAGACATCATGGCTATCCAGAGAAAGGATCTCAGTTGGCGGCCGAATCGGACTCTTACCACCCGCAGCGTTACGCGAGCCTTGATCGGCTCGAGACAGGATCTCTGAAAGACCAATATCAAGACTTGAGGCCTGGTTTTTGTCTCTATCGCTCATGAAACAGACGCGCGTATCACACGGTGGAAGGACCATGGGCCTCGCAGCCACACGATCTGACATCGGGGTACCCTTGGGTAAAGCATAACATATGGTCTTTGCTCACCTTAGCTCTGTGATCTATGGTACTTGGGATGCAATCGTTACTGAAGAGGCGGTCTAACCCTTTGTTTTTATGCGACAAAAAACTACAATCTCACTAAGATCC
>JAFMIS010000107.1 GCA_017853915.1 bacterium | reverse complement strand
GATGAGCGGCGAGAGGGGGCGGAGCCCCCTTGGCCCGAACGCCGAGTGTGAAACAACGAAAGGCCCGAGCCGGACTCGAACCGGCGCATGACGGTTTTGCAAACCGTTGCCTTAGCCAACTTGGCGATCGGGCCATGAGAGAAGCCTTGTCGGCAGCCCTCAGATGAAATGCAAAGACACATCTCAGCGAGCCTTGGTTGTATCTTGGGTACTTGAAAATATCAACCCAGCTAGAGTGAAGACGGCGATCAAGCACAGACATCAAATCACTCCGTGCAAGATGCTAACCTACTGTAAATAGGAGGTTTTACGGAGTCGTGCCTGTGTAGGTGGTTTCCGTGTGGCGCTTTTGTGGACTGCGATGCTTTGGGAAAACGTTGAGAACCCGTGTCTTTTGGTGGTGAGTGATTTCGTGTAGGATCCGCCTGTTAATTTTTTACGGGAACATGAGTCATGGCATACGTTGTAACAGTTAACTGCTTGGGAACTAAGGATCGTTCGTGTGTTGAGGTATGCCCGGTTGATTGCTTTTACAATATCAAGAAGCAGACATACAACGATAAGTTCAATCGTGAACCTAAGGGTGATGATGTCGGTATGTTGATGATTCATCCAGATGAGTGCATCCATTGCGGAGCGTGTGAGACTGAGTGCCCAGTAGAGGCGATTTACGAGGATTCAGGAGTGCCTGAGAACCTGAAGGAGTTCGTTCAGATTAACGCCTCTGAGACCTCTGCCCTCTCGGATGAGGAGCTCGATTCCTGTCGTTGTACCTCCAAGTAACTCCATTGTGCCCTGGTCAGGCCCATGTCACTTTAATGGCATGATGAGCGGTAGGGTTTCGCTATCGAGACCTGACGTTTTACAATAAAAAGAGTCGTCTCAAAGGTGTACTTCACGCCTATGAAAGGCCCGTCGGGGCTATGAACGGAGTGTTTTTGTTTTTTTAGTGGCGGGATGAACAGAGGTTATACATACCTAGCTTTAGTGGCCCTCTGTGGTGTCCTGAGTGTTCCGCGCGCCTTCGCGAATCCCGGTTTCGGGGCGAATCTCGAATTGAAATCTCACGTGCGCCAGGATGCTGATGGCGGTGCGTTTGTAGTGCCTCCAAAACTGAGAGCACGAGTAGATTTCTGGAAAGATATCTTCTCTAAATATGGGGCCGCTCAGGTTGTTGTTCATCATCGTGACTTTCCCCAGATAGTGTTTGGGGTAATCGATCTAAATCTGGAGCAGCAAGAGTTATCTCCGCTGGCATTTGACAAGTATAAAGAGTCTGTGACGAAGCGCACAGTCGACGACATTCATCGTCAGCTGCGCGAACTAGCGGCAGGTGAGAGCCCGCAAACTCCATTCCAAGAGAAATTGGTCGCGCTGTTAGCGAACCTCCCTGGTGGCCCGGAAAAGTACAAAAACATTGTAGATCAGGACCTCGTTCGCACCCAGACGGGGATTCGTGAGAGATACGCGGAAGCTATTAGGCGGGCATGGCGATACTTACCGGTTATGGAGCAGATCTTTGTTTCGGAGTATGGGCTGCCGCGCGAGCTCACCCGCATTCCTTTTATCGAATCCTCCTTTGATTATACTGCCTACAGTAGTGTTGGCGCAGCAGGTATTTGGCAGTTCATGCCCCGCACTGCGCGTGCGCATCGCCTGTTGGTAGGTAAATTTGTTGATGAGAGGAGGGACCCGATTAAAGCTACGAGAGCAGCCGCCGAATACCTCCGTACGGCGTTCAATTCGTTGGGCACCTGGCCCCTCGCGATTACCAGCTATAATCATGGTATCGGCGGCGTTCGGAGTAAGGTGAGAAAAGCTGGAACGGAGGATCTCGCAAGCATAGTAGAGGATCCCAATGAGAGGTATTTTGGTTTTGCCTCAACCAATTTTTATCCTGAGTTTCTGGCGGCGTTGGAGATATTCGCTGAGCCGATGCGGTATTTCCCCGAGGTTCAGCAGCAGCCACCGTTGCAGGTGGTTTCCTACCAACTTCGCACCTCGATGTCGCCTGCGCAGATCACCCAACGCGTAGGGGTTTCGACTGAAGATCTGCAGGAGGCGAATTACGCTTTGTTGGATGGCGTATGGAAAGGAAGAGCTCGTATACCAGTTGGTTATACACTCCGCATCCCAGCCCAATTTAAGGAGCGGAGCGATCGTTTCTTTCAGGGTTCGGGGGTTGCCAATACCCCCGTTGTAATCGCGCAAGATGTTCTTCCCGCCACCTACGTAGTCAAACGAGGTGAGGATTTGGATGTAATCTCGAGAAAGTTCGGCCTCCCCAGGGAGGCAATAATCCGTATCAATGGCCTCTCGTCCGCGAAACTACGCCCCGGACAGATGGTGCGTTTGATTGAGCGCGGTAATGAGGCAGCAGTTGTTTCGGTATCGAAGAAACAAGCAGGAACTTCTCAGAGAAGCTCGAGTAAGAAAGTGCAACATGTCGTCCGACGAGGAGAAACTCTTGGAACCATCGCCAAACGGTACGGAGTCTCGATTGAACAGGTAAAGGATATTAACTCTCTGCGGACCTCCGATGTGAGGGTAGGGCAGCTCTTACGTATCTCCCGATAGCTCGCACGAAGATTTTTTTTCCTGAATGGAAAGCTGAAGAGCGGGTATTTCCGCTGAAATAGCGAAGACCTCTTTCTCTAATTGAGAAGAAAGCTTGCCTATTTTACGAGCATCATTCACCAGAGCGCCCAACACAGCGGTTCGAACGCCATGGGACACTCCCGAATCATGCGGAGAGCGAACAAGGTCAAGAATAGCGGCGCGTGCCCAGGGGTCTGAGGCAGCCTTGAAGCGAATTTTTTCGGTAATACCCCGAAAATCATCGAGGGATAGCCCCTTGATCTTTCGTAATACTTCGTAGTCTTGGGGCCCCAATCGAGCTAAGACCTGTCCACCGGTGTCCGCGAGTAATCGATCCATCAAGGCGCGAGCCTCCGGCGCATGCGCGCTTGAGATGTCATGCGTGGTGGTCGGTGTCGCGAGGGAGGGCGCCGAGTGCGAAATATATTTTGCTTGAGGAGATACGAGGGAGATCCTTGTAGCCATGCCCGTGGCGAATACTGATGTCGCTAATCTGCGAAGGGGATCATAGTCGCTCTCACAGCCAGGGAGGGATCGGAGAAGGGCAAGGAATTGTCCCGCGAATGCTTTTCTCTCGACCTGTAGCGCTACGACGGAGTCTTCCATAATGGCTTGAATGGCACACGCTGCTGACGCGCGAAGTACAGGCACCTCAAAAGCTCTAAACAGTATGTACCTCTTTGCCACTATCTCTGGGCGATTGATGGGGTTTGACGTAAAGCGAAGTTGAGAGATCTCTTCGTTCAGTAGTACTGCGAATGCTTGGCGAGCGGGGGAAGCGGATGCATCGGCGCCCCACAGGCGTAGGAGCTGTGCTCCGATGTTGAGCGACTCAAGCGATTTTTTGTGTAGGCCTAGAAAGTGGATGAGGGCAGACTCAGCAAGGATGGAATCTTGATCCTTGCGATTTATGACCCGTAACAAAGCAGAGCAGATTAAGTGCGTTTCGGAGCGTGATGGGCTTGAGACATCCTCGAGGACACGTATCGCGCGATGCCTCGTCCCCGGTTCAGTTGAGTTAAGGAGTTCAATGCACCCCTCAAGATTCGCCACAGTGCCGTCAAGCACGAGAGTAGTTCGGGTCCCCTCGTCACTGATGCCAGGAATCCGTAAAAAGGAATCAGCAGAAATTTTGGTGTTTACAGGTCTCTCCATAGAACCAGCTCTAACAACCTTCTTTCAATGCCGCATCTCCCAAGGCATTGAATTTACGAGCTCTTCGCGCTCGCTATCATTGATATGGGGGAAAACCGTAGGGATGTGCTTTACAGCACAGGGTGAGCGCAGCGGCGCATATCACCGTGGGTATTCGATAATGAAGGAGACATTCGATGTCGCTCGATAAGTATGTGATGCGCGGGTTTACGGGGAGTCTTGGATCGGGCGAGGGGAGATGGGTAGCTACGGCTGCGCCAGCCACCTCTCAACCTTCCCAGAGGTCGGACTCTAGCAGCGGTACGAGTTTTGTGATGGGTGGCAACCCTCGAGGGGGTGGGGGATCCCGTGCTGGGGGCCAAGGTTCTACACAGCAGTTTCGAGAAGATAGGTACTCCTTCGATGCCGCAGAGATTCGCTCCAAGGGAAGTGTAAAAGAGATCGAGAAGGCCGAGAGAAGCTTTATGGTGACGACCTTTGCTGACGCAATAAGTAGCAAAGGTGGAGAGAAGTTTTTAACAGCGCTTTTTTTTATAGGGCTCCTTATCGTCGGTCTTGTGTATGTACTGTCATCCATGACAGGCGATGATTTGTATGACCGACGCGAGTATCGTCCGCACGCACTAGGGCGGGCCGCGCGACCGTTATGGGATAGATAACCTTACTGAAGGGTCGCTTTCCGGATAAATGTCGATATCTCCTCGCGCAGTTTCTCTCCGCCCGAGGGAATTGTATCGGTGTGGGAAGCGTCCGGAACAATCACGAGTTTTTTTGGCTCCTGCGCCATGTCAAATAGAGTGTGCGCCATATGAACGGGCACCACCTCATCATGGGAGCCATGAATAAGCAGATGCGGCATGGTGACTTTTTGAATCTTAGTCGAGTTTGTGAATCGATTTGGAAGAAGTAAGCGAAGCGGAAGCCAGGGATATAGGTGGGCAGCCATCTCTCGTGAGTTGGTAAATGTGCTCTCCGTTATGAGACATGCCGCGGCGGAATCCTGTACTAGATTGAGCGCGACAGCTCCACCAAGAGAGCACCCGTAGATCACGATTCTGTCCGCAGAATACTTCAGGTCATCTCTTAGAAAAGAATAGGCCGCCGCGGCGCTTTTATACAGAGATTCCTCTGTGGGGCACCCAGGGCTCTGCCCGTAGCCGGGAAAATCAAAGGTCAGACACGAGATGCCCAAGGTCGCAAACAAATCGTAATGATCGGCAAATTTTGTGATGTTATGACGATTGCCGTGGATAAGGAGAGCGGCGATGGGAGAGGGGTGCGCAATCCACGCGGCATCAAGGTCTAGGCCGTGCGCGCCTCGAATCCGTAGCCGAGAGTGTGGTCGGTCGCGAAGTGCGCCGTGGTCTACTTTGTTGGGCTTAAATGTAAGCGCTTTTTCAATCAATCCGATCATACGAGAGTAAGCTGAGGAAGTGACTGAAGGTAGCTCGAGCGAGCCCTCGGCTACATGCGTAGAACCTGGATCGTGTGATGACTCGGCGCAACGCTACCCTCGCTTGAGAGCGGAGTTGGCCGAGTCCATCGTCACACGATTACGCTTCTTGTTCGTGATGCGCGCTGTCAGCGGCGGGCTGCATGGCCTCGATGTTCTTTGGCCACAAGCAAATAATGTCCGCGCCCGGTACCTGGAATATCCCCAGCTCGTCCCCATCCCTTCGAAATCCATAGCGCACAGCTCCGCCGTTATCTCGTAGGAGATCTCGACAGGCCTTGTCTTGACCGCTAAACCACAGCTGTTGGTAACGCTCAAGGAGAGACGTGTCATCGAGAAGCTCTCGGTCGAGCATCGCTAAGCAGCGCGTATCGACGTTGATCTCTCCGATCGTCTCAGTTGCGTCCTTCACTATCTCTGGAGACTCAGGGGATTCGCCTTCTGGGTGAACAACGATAGTGTACGCGAATGGGTCTCTCTCGATGCGATACGTGCCGCACGTAACGGGGATTACCTTACCGCCGTACTCTTTTATAAGATCGTTCTTCACGTCTGAGCTCTCGTCGACGATGGCTGACATCTTCTCAATGAACTGCGGATTGGCGAGCATGAACTGATCGATGAGGACCAAGTCTCCGCTCTCAATCGCGATACGCTCACGCTGATTACCGCTCTCCGCGCTCTGGCGCGGATGACGCCGCGAGTGCCTATCTCCTCGTCCACGATGCGAACGACCTCGGGATGATCTACCTCCACCTCGGTGAGAGCGTCTCTGATTTCCTCTTTCTCTCCTCATACGAAAACACTTCCTGTGTGAAACATTAGACAAATAGTTTTAGGTAAAACCAAGCAAGGGCTGTATTTAGAAGCGCCCAACTGGCTAAGAATATTGGGGAAGCATACCAGAAGCGAGGATGACTGTCACACTTTCCTGGTCTGACATGCCTCCTTTTTGAAGTCCTGGAAGAGTTCGCCTTATCGCCTGCTAAGTGCCTGCTGAAACTATGTTTATTGTGAGGCGGTGACGAAATCGTGGGCCCGGGGCAGTGGGCCTCAGAGGACTTATTCGAGCCCTGGGGAGTGAATTCATCAAGGTCGATGCGGCTTTGGTCGATTACCAGGTAGGCCGAGGCGCATAGAGAGATGCGGACCGGAGTTACCGGTGAGTGACTTTCGCAGCTCTGAGGAGTGGGCTCCCTCGCCGTAAGGAAATTTTTTTGGGGTTTTTCATGTACGATCATGGGCAGGATGTTGTTGATGGACAGCGTTCCGAGGTTGATTCGATTGGCCTATGGTACGACTCCGATCGTTTAATGCTGATCGGCGTATACCAAGATGAAGTAACAGCGTATCGTGCGCGGAGACGATGGATTGACGCTCTTGCGCGGAATTTTTTACTAGAGGAACGCCACGACTTCGGGATTAGGGTGCGACCGGCGTATGGGGGAAGAAACTTCAAGGTGCGGTGTGATTTCCTCACAGCGTGCGGTCGATACGCATTTTGGCGTCTCACTAATCATCAAGCCCCTGAGGTGCAGTTTCTTCTTGAGACAGCCCATGTGCCGCACCTACGAGAGGATGATTTAGACAGGTTCTCGGAAGCGCAGGAGGTCTTTCATTCAGCGATCGAATCTGAGTTGGATCGTGCTGGCATGACACCGGAATCGATGCCAAGATTAAAGTTAGGGGGCGCTTTTAAACGAATTAGAACACTCGCTCGCAAAGTACTTGAGGGGGTGTTCACCCGGCCTTCTTCAGTTAATTAAGGGCAACCGTTTCCTTGTAGAGGAATTGCTTGTGGCTAAACGTAATCCGGATGGTTCTTTCACCATATCCGCCGGAGAGATTAGCGTGTTCTCCGTGTGTCCACAGTCGTGGCACCTTAAGTGGAATGAACGTGGCGTGAAGCAAGAAGCGTCATCTGAGAGCGTTCTGGGCCAGAAGCTTCATAAGGATTGGTCACTTTTTTTCGAAGAATCACTGCGCCTTGGCAAAGCAACTCGGTTGCTTGCGGTGCTGCTCTGTCTCGCGGTGCTGGTATTTATGGCTATCAGTTCGGCGCGGGCGCCGCTGCATGAGTTGTTCCAGCTTTCGTGGAGAAATCGTGGGCTTCAGCTGATATGTCTTGTGATGGTATTGCTCTGGTTGATCCGCGAGTTCCTCCGAGAGGCCAAACATCGACATACCAGTTCTGGATTTTCTCCCGCTGAAATAGCGTTAGCAATCGACGGGAGCTCCCTTCTGCCTGATCGTGAGTATGTGTCCCTCGCGCAGGGTTTGGCAGGGAGGCCCGATGCTCTGATCCGAGAAGACGGTAAGGTCATACCTGTTGAGCGAAAGCCTTTGGCGAAAAAGCTTCGCGATAGATATGTAGTTCAGCTGCTCGTGTATATGCGGCTGGTGGAGGAGTTTGAGGGGCAGCGGCCACCTCATGGCTATCTGCTTCTGGGGCCCTCGTGTCGTCGCATAAAGGTTGAAAATTCAGAGAACAAACAGGCTTGGGTATCAGGTCTTATTCGTGAGATGCGCAAGATTCTGGAGGGAGGACGCCCCACTCCCAGTCCACACCCAATCAAGTGCGCCAAGTGTGCCGTTCGAGAGCGATGTTCGGCTCGACAAGATCAGCACAGGGCGTTATCGGGGGGCGCTGAAGAGGTGTAATAAGGGTGAGCTCGTACTATCCAAGTGCCGTCCCTGCAGGGATCCCTGTCCCTCGTAGGAATTCAGACGCGGGCATTCGCTTTTTGCCCTCAAGCTGTAGTTCATCTACCTCGATCACAGAGCCATTTCCACATGATACATAGAGGTGACCGTCAGGTGAGGGGATCACGCGACCTGGAGTAGATGCACCAGGGGTCGTTCCTGGTATCGCGTGCGCAGCGAGGACCTTCATCCTCTTGTTGTGCCAGATGGTAAAGGCTCCAGGTAGGGGAGATAGGGCACGGATGAGCCGACTGATCTGGTCTGCGGGCTTGTCCCAGCGAACCTCTCGATCCGCGGGAGTAATCTTTGCCGCGTACATGACTCCCTCCTGAGGTTGAGGGGTGGCGGTGAGTTTTCCCGA
>JAFMIS010000106.1 GCA_017853915.1 bacterium | reverse complement strand
TCGGGGTACATGGTAAGTTTTTTTAAGGATTTCGGTATCGAAATCTCAGCCAGCTTGTGCAAGGCGCCGCTTGAACATACACCGGGGGAGGGATGGCGATGGACCGGCGCGATTATTAACTTACCCGCGATGGCCGTGGTGGCTGTCTGTACCTCGTTGTTGTACATGGGGATAAAGGAGTCAGCGAAGTTCAATAATGTGATCGTTGTAGTGAAGCTCGTGGTGCTCGCTCTTTTTATAGTTTTTGGAGCGCAACAGATTATTCCGGATAACTGGGTTCCCTTCATTCCTGAAAATACCGCACCGGGGCATTATGGGTGGTCTGGTATATTGCGAGGGGCTGGAGTTATATTTTTCGCGTACATCGGATTCGATTCGGTGTCGGCGCTTGCCCAAGAGACGAAAAACCCGCAGCGTGATATGCCGATCGGTATTATCGGCTCGCTCATCGCTTGCACGATTGTTTATATCTTGGTGGCATTAGTTTTAACCGGTGTTGTGAAATACGATCAGTTAAATGTCCCCGATCCGATCGCTGTGGCGGTAAACGCGGCAGGTGAGTCACTTCAGTGGCTACGACCCTTCATCAAGCTGGGCGCTCTCGCGGGGCTTAGCTCCGTTGTGTTGGTTCTTCTGATGGCCCAACCTCGTATCCTCTACAGTATGGCTCGCGATGGGCTCCTTCCGCCGGTGGTAGCTAAGATTCATCCGAAGTTCAAGACGCCTCATATTACAACCCTTCTTACGGGTGTGTTTGCGGCGATAATCGCCGGACTGTTCCCGATAGGGGTGCTGGGAGAGCTCGTCTCCATCGGAACTTTGCTCGCGTTTGTGCTGGTATGTCTTGGAGTGCTGATGTTGAGAATTCACGAGCCCAACGCTCACAGACCCTTCAAGACGCCGTGGGTATGGCCTGTGTCCCTGTTGGGTGCTGTCAGCGCGCTCGTGCAGATGGCGGCGTTGCCCCTCGACACGTGGATTCGATTAATCGTGTGGATGGCGATTGGTATGGGGATCTACTTCCTCTACGGATATCGCAAGGCGCGAGTGCAGTAGGGCGGGTACAAGCCAAGGAGCTGCAACGGGCTCTCGCTACCGAATTGGCATAACAGGCGCGGCGCTGTGTCCCGAACCGGCACCCGCAGTGGCGAGGTCCATGATATGTGCGGATATGTGAGGACTAGTTATTCATCGCGCTTGAGATGTGTCGGAGCGTTTGGACGCCCTGGTTCGTGATCTGCCACACCTTCGATGTAAAATCTCCCTCCGGGAATGGAGTTACGAGCTTTTGTCCCTCAAGGATAAAGAGGAATCGTTGAGTCTCCTTTTCATCGCGGAGCCCCGAGCGTTCAGCGATCTCATTAATCTCCAACTTGCGGGGCTCGATAGCGCCGGTAGCGGTCGCTGGAGCGAGGGCGCTCAGGATCTGAATCTGGCTTACCGAGGATGGGGATAATCGCTTCTTCTTTGAACTCGAGGTTGCTTCCATGGTGTACTTCCTTACAGAAATTGGTCGGATGCCGAGAGAGATAGGAGTATACTCAGAGCCCTCATTTTAGGCAAATGAGCGGGTCCTGTAGCAAGGCGCTTAGAGATAGTTGAGAGGGGATAGCCTGATCAAGCTCCCGTTCGGGTCGCAAGGGTGAAAAATCCGAGTGCTTTTAAGCTTTTGGACCGTTGCTAGTTAAGCGGGCATGGGATAAAACCAGGCCGATATGGCAGCGGCATCTAGGTCAATTGAGGAGCTTTCGGGGGTTCTCTCCGAGACGTGTGGAAACTACATAGTGGATTCAGCGCGCGAGCGCGGGGATCTAATCATTACAGTGCTACCAAAAGATATCAGCGCTGTGCTTCATGCGTGTAAACAGAATCCTCAGCTTGGCTTCAATCTATTAGTCGATATTACCGCCGTTGACTGGATGGATCAGAGGAAGGAACGCTTTGAGGTGGTCTATCAATTGCTCAGCATACCGAATCGATCTCGGCTCACCATTAAAGTTCCCGTCTCGGAGGACTCCCCAGAAGTAGCATCCGCTACCTCGTTGTGGAGTGGAGCGAGTTTTCTGGAGCGTGAGGTGTGGGATATGTTCGGAATCCGCTTCTCGGGGCACCCTGACCTTCGTCGCATCCTGATGTACGAGGAGTTTGTTGGACATCCCCTGCGGAAAGACTATCCCGTACAAGGCAAGCAACCGCGAATACCGCTACGCGGGCCGGAGGTGGAGAATACTGCCCGTCGCATGATTCGGCCTGATCTGGTGACCATCCGCCCTCGCGTGGCGGCATCTGATGCGTCAGGGGGGACGGGAGTGCTGAAGAGGTAGTATGAATCAAGGCAAGCTACTTGAGGTGGATTTCGGAATCGGAGGAATAACGACGCAGGCTCGGCCGCGTGAGATGGGGGACGACCTTCATTCCGAGTCGATGATTGTGAATCTCGGCCCGGCGCATCCAGCGACCCACGGCACGATCCGAATTGTCGCTGAGATCTCAGGTGAAAAGATCCTCGACGCGGATGTGGATGTTGGGTATCTCCATCGTGGATTTGAGAAGATGTGTGAGACCGTGGATTACAATCAGGTCATGCCCTATACCGATCGCCTCAACTACGTCTCTCCAATTATCAATAACTTCGGGTGGTGCCTCACGATTGAGAAGCTCTTGGAGATAGAGGCTCCCAAAAGAGCGCAATATATTCGAGTGATCCTCTCCGAGATCTCTCGTGTCTGCGACCACCTGACCTGCCTCGGCGCGTCGGCCATGGAGCTGGGCGCGTTCACTGTGATGCTCTACATGATGGAGGCGCGCGAACTGTTGTGGGATCTCCTTGAGGAGGTTACTGGAGCGCGCCTCACGGTTTCATTCGGGCGGGTCGGAGGAGTAAAAGAGGATCTGACCGAGGGCTTTGGCGCGAGGATGGCGGGCGCATTTAAGCAGGTGCGAGAGCACCTGGTGAACTGCGATCGACTCCTCACGCGCAATCGCATCTTCATCGAACGAATGTGTGACATCGCGATTCTCACCGCGGAGGAAGCTACGAGTTTTAGCCTCACGGGGCCGATGCTTCGGGGATCCGGGGTGAACTACGACGTGCGTAAGGCTTTCCCGTACTCCAGTTACGATGAGTTTGATTTCGAAGTTCCGCTCGGATCCAAAGGAGACAATTACGATCGGTTCTTGGTGCGATTCCACGAAATGGAACAGTCGCTTCGGATCTGTGAGCAGGCGATCGCGCGCCTTCCCGAGGGGCCGATTATTGTCGACGATCCTCACATTGCCTTGGTGCCGAAAGATGAGGTGTATAATTCTATTGATGGAATGATCAACCACTTTGAGTTGGTGATGTATGGCGTCAAGCCTCCCAAGGGCTCAGTGTACAACGCGGTGGAGGGTGGTAACGGAGAGCTCGGGTACTATGTCGTGTCGGATGGCAGCGGCAAGCCGTATCGGGCGCATGTTCGGGCTCCGAGCTTCATTCACATGGGCTCTATGAGAAAGATGTTGCTTGGCGCCAATATCTCTGACCTGATTCCGACCTTTGGTATGATTAATATGATAGGTGGTGAGTGTGACCGGTAGCGGAGAAGTTTTTCACATTAACACGAGAAAGATCTCGCCAGTGCGGGGTCCGGTGGCCATGTCGCCAGCTGCTGAGAAGCGCGCACAGCAGATTATCGCGCAGTACCCCCAGAGCCGATCGGCGGTGATGCCGCTGCTGTACATAGCTCAAGAGGAGAGGGGATTGATCACTCAAGAAGGAGTAGAATGGGTCTCGGCGAAGCTCTCAATTCCGCCCGTGCAGGTGTGGGAGGTCGCGACATTTTACACCATGTACTACAAGAAGCCGGTCGGTACCTACCACGTGCAGGTATGCCGCACTTTGCCGTGCGCGCTGCGTGGGGCTAAAAAGATCTCGGAATTTCTTCACGCGAAATTGGGTCTTATGCCCGGAGAGGTAAGCGCTGATGGGCTGTGGAGCTTTGAGGAAGTCGAGTGTCTCGGTTCCTGTGGCACAGCTCCGATGTGTCAGATCAACGATGTATTCTTTGAGAACCTGAGCGAGGAGAAGCTTGGAAAGCTCCTTGAGCGGATAGCTAAAGAGCGCCCCGATCTTCGCCTCTCGACGGTGAGGGATGAGCTTGGAGCTGGCCTCGCTGGTGCTCCAAAGTCGGAAATTATTTAAGAGTGACTTTTAGACAAACGAGAACACGATGGCAGACGTGGTAACACCCAAGGCTCCGGAGATGGTGAACCTCACTATCGATGGTAAGACAGTGCAGGTTCCGAAGGGAACAAACCTGATCGAGGCGGCAAAAACAGCTGGGATAACGATCCCTCACTACTGTTACCACCCGCATCTCTCCATCGCTGGAAATTGCCGGATGTGTCAGATCTCGGTGAAGGGCCAGCCGAAGCTAACGATCGGATGTAATACGATGGCGGCTGAGGGGATGGAAGTATCAACTCACCAGACCAGCAAAGAGGTCGCTGACGCGCAAGCAGCTACCCTTGAATTTATCCTGATCAACCATCCACTTGATTGCACAGTGTGCGATCAAGCTGGCCATTGCAAACTGCAGGACTATCACTTCGAGTATAACGCTCGTCCAAGTCGGTTTGTCGAAAACAAAGTCCACAAGGTAAAAGCTCTGCCCCTTGGTCCTAACGTTATGTTAGATGGGGAGCGCTGTATCATGTGCACTCGGTGTATCCGATTCTGCGATGAGGTCACAAAGACCTCTGAGTTGGGGATGTTGAATCGTGGGGATCAGTCAGTCATAGCTGTGAGCCCAGGCAGGGAGCTCGACAACGCGCTGTCAGGTTCTGTCGTAGACCTGTGTCCTGTGGGCGCCCTGACGCATCGCAAATGGAGATTTAATACTCGCATCTGGTTTACCAAGCAGACCGATAGTATCTGCACGGGGTGTTCGACCGGATGTAACGTCAAGGTCGCCGAGCGTGATGGCAAAGTAGTGCAGGTGAAGGCTCGGCGTAACGACTCGGTGAATAAGGAGTGGTTGTGTGATGAGGGGAGGTATGGTTTCGATCGCTTTCTCCCTGAGCAGCGAGTTGAAGCTACAACAAAGCGAGGGCAGGACCAGAGCGTATCTGCAAGCCTTCAGGATGTGGTAGCGGCTCTCAAGGGCAGTGTTAAAACGTTAACCGTAGTAGCGAGTCCTGATCTTCTTCTTGAAGAGTACTATCTACTGCGACAGTTGATGTTGCGGGCGTCATCGGTGGGAAGGGCTGTGGTCGCGTATCGTTCGCGGTCGCTAAGCTCGGTAGAGGAGATCCTAGTCAGTCCGGACCATGCGGCCAATTTCCGCGGGGCGCAGCTTGCCGGCTTAATCGGTGAGGATCCTCAGGCAGAGTATGGAGAGGTACTGGCGAAGATTCGTCGCAAGGAGATCGAGAACGTTCTAATACTTGGAGATCGTGCGATTGATCCCTCTGATGTCGATCAGGCGCTCCTCGATGGTCTGAAAGCGGCCAAGGTGTCGGTCGGTGTGCTGACCGATAAAGGTCATCCGGTTGCCGCCTCGCTCTCATTCGTAGTGCCGGGGCGAAGCGTTCTGGAGAAATCGGGCTTGTTGCTTAATCGCGCGCTTCGATTGCAATACACTGATCAAGTTGTACCCCTCAAGGATGGAACAGTTCCCGAGTGGAGATTCTTGGCACTACTGTCGGAGGCCGCGGGAGCTAAGATCTTGAGCGCGGATCCTCACAAAGTGAATGACCGTGATGTGACCCGTTGGTACCTCACGACGGATACAGTGCTCGCCCACCAGGGACTAACGATTCAAGCTATTAAAGATGGCGGGGTGCAGTTGCAGGCTCCGACGCAACAGAGTGGGTCGGGCGTGAGCGCGACGAGTTCAGTGGGGGCGTCGTCGGCGGCGTAGATTGTATGTTCGAGTTATTGGTTTTACTGATTAAAGTGATAGTTGTCATGAATCTGGCTCTCGTGCTGGGCTCTCTCTGCACGTGGCTTGAGCGAAAGGGGTCAGCGCTCATTCAGGATCGAGTTGGAGCCAACCGAGCGGGCGCATTTATAGAGTCGGACAAATGGTATGTGAAACCAGCGCTTCCAGTCGTTCGAATGATGGGGTGGTTGGGTTTCATTAACACCTTCGTCTGCGATTCCGTAAAAGGGCTATGGAAAGAGGATTTCGTTCCCGCGGGAACCTCAAAGTTTCTCCATGCGGTGGCGCCGATCATCGCGGTGCTACCGATTATGCTGGCCTTCGCCGTCCTTCCCCTAGCGCCGAATTTTACCCTGTTTGGCTACAATATTCATCCTCGACTCGCCCCGATTGACGCGGGTTTACTGTTTGTTCTCGCGATGGGATCGGTCGCGGTGTATGGAGTCGCTATCGCGGGCTGGACGGGAAATAATAAGTTCTCGTTGTTGGGCGCCCTTCGCGCCGCGGCGCAGATGATCTCATACGAGCTTCCAATGGGGCTCGTATTTGTGGCTCTGATCGTGGTCTATGGAACCCTCGATGTCTACACGATAGTGGAAGAGCAGGGGAAGATGCTGTGGGGTGTGGTGCCGCAGTGGGGAATCGTCATGCAGCCGGTGGGCTTCGTTGTCCTATTACTTGCCGGCATGGCGGAGACCAAGCGTGGGCCATTCGATCTGCCCGAAGCTGAATCTGAGTTAGCCGCGGGGTATTTCACCGAGTACTCGGGGATGAAGTTCCTGCTGTTTTGGTTAGGTGAGTTCTGCGAGATAGCTCTTTTCGGACTTCTGCTGGCGTTGCTCTTCTTTGGTGGATGGCAGATTCCATGGGTCAGATTGCCTGAGGGGGTATGGTGGGCCGCTCTGGTCGGACATCTCGTGTTGATGACCAAGGTTGTATTCTTCTGCGTATTGCAGATCGTCATTCGATGGACGTTGCCCCGGTTTCGATACGATCAGTTGATGAATCTCGGATGGAAGATGCTTCTTCCGGTTAGCTTAGCGAATCTCGCTATCACCGCGATTATGAAGGTGCTGTTATGAGCTTTATGGGATTCTTTATATCGGTCTTCGCGTTGGCCTCCGCGATCGGAGTGGTATCGGTTCGAAATCCTCTGTATAGCGCCTTCTGCCTCATCGTTCATCTGCTCGCCATCGCTGGCTTGTATGCCGTCTTGGAGTCTCATTTTCTAGCGGTCTCACAGATCGTAGTGTACGCCGGAGCCATCATGGTGTTGGTGCTCTTTGTGCTGATGCTCTTAAACCTAAAGACGGAAGAGGGAAGAGGTCCGGGGGTGCTCCGAACCTGTATCGCGGTCGCTGTGGGTGGTGTGGTGCTCCTGGTCGCGCTTCCGCCGCTGGTCGGGCGCTTCGCGCGGATGAGCGTTATTCAAATTTCAGACGCCTTTCGGCGCTCTGAGGGGACTGTGCGCGCGATTGGAGCTGAGTTGTATGGCGACTATGCTGTGCAGTTTGAGTTGTCATCGCTCGTGCTTCTCATTGGTGTTGTGGGAGCGGTTATGTTGTCAAAGCGAAAGAACCCGACCCTTGGGCCGCGTCCCGGTGGTTTATTCGCGGGAGGAAAACAATGAGTTCGCCGGTAACCTACATCGCGTTGTCGTTAGTTCTATTTATCATAGGGGCTATCGGTGTCACGTTGCGACGGAACGCGATTGTGGTGTTCATGTGTATTGAGATGATGTTGAACGCGGTAAACCTCGCGTTCGTGGCGTTCAGTAAACTGCATGGTAACCTCGATGGACAGATCGCGGTGCTCTTCACGATGGTAATCGCGGCCGCGGAGTCGGCGGTGGGGCTTGCTATCATCCTTGCGGTGTTCCGCAGCGTAGCGTCAGTCGACACAGCGGAGTCAGCCGAACTTAAGTGGTAATAAACATGGAAAACTCACCCATCTGGTTGTCTCTTGTCGTGCTGCTCCCATTATTGGGATCGGTGATCTCATATCTAGTGGGTCGTGTGGTGCCGCGTCTCTCTGGTGTCGTGGCCTCGTTTGCGGTCGGCGTAGCTTTTGTGGCGACGCTCGTTCTGTCACGAGGGCTCGAAAAGTCCGGCCCGGTATCCTCGACGCTGAGCTCCTGGCTTTCGTTCGGGAGTCACTCGATGCCCCTTGATCTCTATTTCGATTCTCTCTCATCGGTGATGTGTCTGATTATTACCGGGGTGGGATTTCTCATACACCTCTACTCGATCGGTTACATGGCAGAGGATGAGAGCAAAGCGCGGTTTTTTGCCTACCTCAATCTCTTTGTCGCCTCGATGTTGGTGCTTGTTCTGGGCAAGTCCCTTCC
>JAFMIS010000105.1 GCA_017853915.1 bacterium | reverse complement strand
CTGCCCCACACCCAGGCATTAAAGCGCACCCCCGTTATCTGAGCCTCTGAAACCGTGGTGGTGGTACATGTGGGGTCTGCTGGATAGAGACATCGAAGCGCCTCAGTGACTCCGGCCCGAATGGCCCCGCGCGCATGAAATATACGCGCGACATCAGCAATACCAACGATTGCTATCACAATGCCCAGTGTTACAACGCCGAATTCAAGAAGATAACTCCCACGCTGATGGAGAGGAGAGAAAAGACCATGATGTGGCGTCCTTGTCAGCAGGCGATAGCTGACGTCCCGAGACATTGTCGTGTGCGCGGAGGCCGGACGTATCATTGCATCTCTCGTGAGGGCTACATGTACGTGTACTTCTGCTCAGGAACCGAGCAGATAGTGTCAGAATGGCGCCCGTTTTCAAGAAAAAAGATAGAGGAACGCGGAAAATGATTTGTCCCCATCCCCTTGCACCCCTATCCATCGAGGCGATATGGTACCGCTCTATGGCACCAATTATATTTTCAATGCACAAGGTTAGTCGCGTTCATCCCCCGAGCAAACAGGTCCTGAAGGATATATCCCTATCGTTTTTCGAGGGGGCAAAAATTGGGGTGGTGGGCCTCAACGGATCGGGAAAATCAAGTTTGCTTCGCATCATCGCTGGCATCGACAAGGAGTATAACGGCGACGTTCATTTTCGTCCCAACGTCACGATTGGATACTTAGAGCAGGAGCCACGGCTCGATCCCTCCAAGACCGTAAAGGAAAATGTAATGGAGGGATGCAAAGAAGCAGCAACCCTCCTCAAGGAATTTGAGGATATCAGCGCCCAGCTTGCTACTGATATTTCTCCTGAGGAGATGGAGCGCCTGATCGACAAACAAGCATCCTTGCAGGACAAAATCGATGCTCTCGGTGCGTGGGAGCTCGACCGAACTCTGGAGATCGCCATGGACGCGTTACGGTGTCCGCCAGGAGACTCCACAGTAGACACTCTGTCTGGAGGAGAGAAGCGTCGCGTGGCTCTGTGCCGACTTCTTCTGGAAAAACCAGATCTACTTCTGCTTGATGAGCCAACAAATCACCTTGACGCTGAATCGGTCGCTTGGCTTGAGCGACACTTAAGCGAGTATGCAGGGACCGTTGTCTGTATTACGCACGATCGATATTTCCTCGACAACGTAGCGAAATGGATCCTTGAACTCGACCGAGGTCATGGTGTTCCGTGGGAGGGGAACTACTCTAGTTGGCTAGAACAGAAAAAAGCTCGTCTTGAGCTCGATGAGAAATCGGAATCAAAACGCCAAAAAACCCTGGCTCGAGAACTTGAGTGGATTCAGCAATCACCACGGGCTCGCCAAGCAAAATCAAAAGCGCGCATAAAGGCTTATGAGGAGCTTCTTAACCAGGAGCAGTCACAGAAAATTGAGGAGCTCGAGATCTACATTCCCGCTGGTCAACGCCTCGGTGAGGTCGTCATTGAAGCCAATGACGTGGCTAAATCTTTTGGGGATCGAGTGCTCTTTGAGAATCTCCACTTTAACCTCCCGCGAGGTGGAATCGTTGGAGTGATAGGCCCCAATGGAGCAGGCAAAACGACCCTTTTCAAACTTATCACGGGGCAGGAAAAGCCAGACTCCGGCTCGTTTAAAGTTGGAGACACGGTTGCTCTCTCGTACGTAGATCAAAGTCGAGACGCGCTTGAGGATAAGCGCAGCGTCTTTGATGAAATAGCCGGAGGAGACGAGATCATTAAACTTGGCGGAAGGGAATTTAACGCCCGGGCGTATGTGGCGCGTTTTAATTTTGGAGGGCAGGACCAACAGAAGCTCGTTGGGACCCTATCGGGTGGCGAACGCAACCGCGTGCACCTCGCCAAGATGCTACGGTCCGGAGGTAACGTTATACTGCTCGATGAGCCAACTAACGATCTCGATGTGAATACTCTCAGAGCTCTTGAGGAGGCTCTCCTTAATTTCGCGGGTTGCGCGGTCGTTATCAGCCACGATCGCTGGTTCCTCGATCGAATCGCGACTCACATCCTGGCTTTCGAGGGTGATAGCAAAGTCGTTTGGTTCGAGGGTAATTACCAAGAGTATGAGGCAGACCGAAGGAGACGATTGGGGGCCGACGCGGAAACCCCACACCGGATTAAGTACAGAAAGCTCACGCATTAAGAGTCGGCGCGTGAAGTGTGACGGTGAGAGCCCCTCGCGTTGCCAAAGAATTCTAATCTAATCAGCATCATAGAGGTCATCATCCCCTTGGCAAAACTTCCTGCTCTTTGCGCTGCAGTGGGTTGACTCTTCTGTCATAACGGCTAGAATCCACGGCGCTTGTTTTTTCAAGCACTTACATCGTTAGTTATCTGCTGTAGCCCCTCCCTCCAGAGGTCGGTGAGCGCTCGCTAAAGATGGTAACAACAACATTAAGCTAGTAGCTGGTGATTATGGATCAAAAAATCTTTTTTATTCTGAAGTGGGCCACCCCGATTTTCGGCCTGATAGCCTTCGCGCTCGCGTACTCTCTGTACACGAAGATAAAAGCTCTTCCGGCAGGTAACGCCCGGATGCAGGAGATCAGTGAGGCTATTCGAGATGGCGCCATCGCGTATCTCAAACAGCAGGCGCAGTACCTCTCTGTGTTCATTATCTGCGCGTTTCTGGCGATCTGGTGGGCTCTTAAACTTCCCACGGCGCTCTCGTTCGCTTTTGGTGCCGCAAGCTCTCTGCTGGCCGGATACTTGGGTATGCGCTCGGCGACTATGGCGAACGTTCGCACCGCTCATGCCGCCTCAGAGAAAAATCCTGGCCAGGCTCTGATGGTCGCGTTCAACGGCGGCGCGGTGATGGGACTTACCGTTGCTGCCCTCGGTCTCATCGGTGTTGGTCTCTTGTTCCTCAAATTTGGAACCCCTCTTCATCATGAGCCAATCATCGGATTCGCCATGGGAGCATCATCCGTAGCGCTATTCGCGCGAGTTGGTGGTGGAATCTACACTAAAGCTGCTGATGTTGGTTCGGACCTCGTCGGTAAAGTCGAAGCTGGTATTCCGGAAGATGATCCTCGAAATCCTGGAGTTATCGCGGACAACGTTGGTGACAATGTCGGTGACGTTGCTGGTATGGGCGCTGATATCTTTGAGTCATACGTGACTTGCTTAATCGGATGCCTGGCGCTCGCCGCGACTCTCAGCTCAGACGCCGTTAAATCTCTGACAAGTTTTGATCCAACAGTTGCTGGCGCTTCTGAGGAAACTTTCAGGATTTGGCTCATGGCCACACCGCTCACGCTCGGACTACTGGGCGCGATCGCCTCGTTCATCTCGATCAAGTGGATGGCGCTTCTTAAGGATGGTGACCCAGCAAAGGCTTTAAGAACCAGCATATTGCTGGCTTCAGTAATCTTTGTAGCCGCATGCTTCGGTCTCTTCGTAATCACCCCAGTCAATCTCAGCCTGTGGTGGCCGGTGCTGTTTGGGACTCTCTGCGGTATGGGGATCGGTTTGACGACTGAGTACTACACCTCCTCAAAGCCTGTGTACGAGATCATCACCGCCTCTAAGACGGGCCCAGCGACATGCGTCATTAGCGGCATCGCCGTTGGTTTCCGCAGCGTTGCTCTCCCATTAATAATCATCGTCGCGGCGGTGCTGGTTTCAAACTACTTCGCGGGCGTGTATGGAGTAGCTCTCGCCGGCGTGGCGATGCTTGCTACCACCGGTATCGTTATGACGATCGACGCCTACGGGCCAATCGCTGATAACGCCGGTGGAATCTCCGAGATGGCGCACCTCGGTGCTGAAACTCGGGCAATCACCGATAAGCTCGACGCTCTTGGTAACACAACAGCGGCGATCGGAAAGGGTTTCGCGATCGGTTCCGCGGGCCTCACGGCACTCGCGGTATTCGGAGCGTATACACAAACCTTTACAGCCGCTAACAAGGCCATCGACCTGAGCATCACCAATCCGATGCTTATCGCCGGTGTATTCGTTGGAGCGATGCTGCCAGGGCTGGTGGTATGCTTTACGATGCAATCGGTGGGGCGTGCGGCTTCTTTGATTGTAACGGAGATCCGACGTCAGTTCCGAGAGATCGCTGGTCTTCTTGAGGGCCGCGAAGGCGTTAAGCCGGATGTGTCTCGATGCGTCGAAATCTCAACCAAGGCCGCTCTCAGCGAGATGCGCGCTCCGGGTCTGATAGCTTTCATCACTCCAATCGTTGTTGGTTTTACAATGGGCGCGGCCGCTCTCGCGGGGCTCCTGTTAGGAACCACAGTTGTCGGCGTAGTGCTCGGTATCTTCATGTCCAACACCGGTGGTTCTTGGGATAACGCCAAGAAATTCATCGAGCAAGGACTCGTGGAGGGTGAGAAGAAGGGGTCAGACGCTCACAAAGCGGCTGTTGTGGGAGACACCATCGGTGATCCATTCAAGGATACCTCTGGGCCATCTCTCAACATCCTTATTAAAATGGTTTCTATTCTCTCTCTGCTCATCGCGCCACTTCTGTCGTAGAGCAAGGGTCTACTAGATCCATTCTAATAGTTACATTAAAAGGGCTGCCGCAAGGCGGCCCTTTTTTATGCGTCTTAAATTCCTCGGAGGCCTCTTGGAGGGCGCCCGGGTCGGGCGCCTAAATGTCGCGCAGTACCGATAACATCACTGGTTTATCCTACAGCCAGCGGCCGGACCGGCCGCCCTCCAAAAACACTGTCGTAAGGCGCACCGCGCCGTTATACCGCTTGTTTATTGGAGGGCGCGGAGCGCCAGCGGTACGTTTTCACCCTCGGGATTGATGAATTCACAATAAGATCAGCGAGCACAATGCAATTCCTCGGAGGCCTCTTGGAGGGCGCCCGGGTCGGGCGCCGCTTAAGCCTATCAGCCCCTACTCTCAACGGCTTCGTAAATGGCTGAAAGCATCTTTTTGACGATGTGATCAACAACATCTCGCACAGAAATAATTCCTATCGGCACATCATCCTGGTCCACTATGGGGATATGGCGAAAACCGCCATTGGACATCAAGTTAATCGCAAACGCCAAAGAAGCCTCGGGCCGTTCACGAATTGGCTTCTTGGTCATAACATCCAAAACCGCAACGTTCGAATAGTCACTAAGTTTACCCACCACCTTCATTAAACAGTCGCGTTCGGTGAATATCCCCTCAAGTCTTCCATCCGCGCCCGTGATAAGGAGGCTTCCCACGTGATGCTTCTGCATCAATGCAAAGCATTCCGAGAGACTGGTCGTCGGACTAACCACGAGGGGATCTTTCAATCCTATCGAGCCGATACTGTCGCACAGAATAGTGGGGGGAATAAGCTGAATTCCCAGAACACATGCTTCCTGAATGTTGTGTAGCAAGTCTTTCTTTTCCATAGCTCATCCTCTTTTTATTGTCTGAAACGGCTCCGAATTCCATTCCCCTTGCGCCCCGGAACGACGATAACTGACCGGACCAGCCACGCTTTCAAGAATTGGCAGTCGGGCATCGACAGCGCCCAACTCCGCGCCCGCATACACATGCCCGATCACGCTTACTCGCGCGTCCCCCTCAACCGGCTTTGATTCTCGCATGCCGCGCTCCTTGTCACGTAACCGCTCAAGAGACTGTGACACCTCATCATATTTGCTCAAGAGAGCGGCTATCTTCACACGAAACTGATTCTTCAAGAGAGGCACGCGCTGTCGATTTTTGAGGTATGGGCCGATGTGAAGTTCGAGGGCAGCGGCAGCGGCCTCATGCTTTTTGATATTTTCAGACAGGTCCCGATACTCTTTCGTGACCTCCAATTCATTTCTCAGCTCGATAATTGTTTTTACTCCCGCCTCATTCCCAATCGTTTTCGCTTCAAGGCCCCTCACGCACCACACACTCCCACCAACAATCGCGGCGCCGGAAGCGTGTACCGCCATACCGGAACGAAGCTGACAGTCACGCGCCTCCCGCGCAATGAAGATGTTACCGCCGATATCAGCAGCAACTCCATGCGCTATTCCAACGAAGTAATCACCTTTCGCGCTCACGAGAGATTTCTCGAAGCCCTGGTGAAATCCTTTGACAGTTATCGACTGCTGACTCGTGAGAACATTCTCTCCCAGCACGCCACCCATGATCTCGATACTTCCCCGGGCCTTGATGTGGAATCCTTTTTGGACATCCCCCGACACCCTCACATTTCCAATAAAATCAATATGCCCCATATTCCAATCAAGATTTCCTGATATCACGAGGGTGTCACGAACAGCGAACTTATCCCCCTCGTCATGAACATATCCCGCGATTGCGGCGATCACCGACGTGTAGTTATTCCGCTCAGGTTCGCCTCTGAGTTCAACGCTCTTATCTACTCGAGCGGCAAACGGCTTGCCCGCCCGCGCCGGGATCTCCTTGCCCAAGACATCAACGCCCGCTGTTCCATTGGCTGGCTTGTAGATTCGAGCTATCTCCATGCCCTTTTCGATGTTCTCGAATAGGCCGAGGGTAAAGAGGTCCGCAAACTCACGCTCTTCGTTCGAGCCCTTTCCGGGCCGGAATCGTCGGACCAGCCATACAAGCTTTCCGTCTCTACCGGTTTGCGGCTCCCGACCGCGAGCCACACGTCGAGACTCGCACCCCTTTTGATGCGTGAGCTCCTGACAGATATCTTTGATCACATCCATTTCAAGAAGCTCTGCGGGCGCAATCGCGCTAATGTTCGCCACAAGATCTTCTACGGTCGCAAGATCATACTCGTCCTTTGGAGTAACGCGCGCGAACAGCTTCTGTCGATCGTCGGAAATCGATAGCTCAAGGATTTTGACTGTATCTTCAACCTTGTGGACAACGCGCATACGCGGTGTGTTTCTTCAAAATTAAACCGGGCTGTGCTCGCCCAGCTGGATTAGTTCTCCTACCGAATGGATCGTCTAAATACCTAAAAAAATTAACTCTCTTCGTGCTAGCGAAGCCAAAGCCAGCTGTAACCTACCTAAATAAGGCGATTTATTGCTCTTGGCGCTGTAAAACAAAATTTGATACCGTCTCGCGACTATTCAGAGAGCAGCATCGCTTATGCCAGAACTTCCCGAGGTGGAAACGACCGCACGATATCTTAGAGATAGAGTGCTCGGCGCTCGAATCATCGATGCCAAGGTCTCGTGGGCACGCACCATTGCAACATCGACCCCTCGGCGTTTTATTGATGAGATCGTAGGCGCCGAGATACAGGATATCTTTCGCAGAGGAAAGTTTATCGGAATCTCTATTGAGCACCGCTCCAAACGGTTTCTCTTCGCTCACCTGAGAATGAGCGGTTCGTTTGACGTCGTATCTAAGGATCTTCCTATTGGAGCTCACGATCGAGTCCTATTGTATCTCGATAACGATAAAAGTATCCGGTTTAGTGATCCTCGCAAATTTGGGCGCATCTACCTGTGCCGCGATCCACAAGAAGTAGTTGGAAAGCTCGGGATCGAGCCTTTATCAGACGAATGCACCGTGAGTTTTCTAACTCAAATTCTTCAGCGCCACAGAGGAAGTATTAAACCACTTCTTCTCAATCAATCGGTCTTGGCGGGTATCGGGAACATTTACGCGGATGAAGTACTTTGGAAATCGAATATTCATCCCCTGACGAGCGCGGCTCGAATTCCTACTAAGCACATTGAAGCCCTGCACGCGAATATCAAAAGCACCCTTACAACAGCAATTACTCTTGCAGGCACGGATTTCGGAGATGGCGTAGTCGATGGTGGTATGTATATTCCATCTGTGTATGGTCGTGAAGATGAGCCCTGCAAACGATGTTCAACGCCCATAAAGAAAATTATCGTTGGGCAACGAGGAACTCACTTTTGCCCTAAGTGTCAGAGGCGCCGAGCCATCCGACGCACGTCGGCGTAGCTGGATATTTCATCAGCATAGGTCGTATGTGCTCACCATCAGCATCACCGCGGCTCCCACACTACAGTTTCATGCGGTATGGGCTTACCACATCGGCACTAATTGGATGACGCGCGCGGCGCATCTCATCACCGGCCCGATCATATACGGGAGCACCTGCAACGCGACGAGCAGGCCGACGAGGGAGAATCCTGGTGTCCTTACAAATTCCAAAAAACGAAGGAAGAGATCCTCGGGAAGGACGAGTCCCAGAACCGAATAACCATCAAGTGGAGGAAACGGAAGGAGATTAAACACACCGAGAAGAATATTAAGAGTTAAAAGAATGCTGACGAAACTTGCTAATCCCTCGAGCAATCCGCCAGAAAGAGCCGTTACCGCCAGAGGGCTTACAGGCACAAATA
>JAFMIS010000104.1 GCA_017853915.1 bacterium | reverse complement strand
TTTGCTGAGGGGGAGAACACAAGGCGCCACAGGAGATCTTTTCTGGCGATCCCTCTACAGTTTTAGCTCCTGATTATCAATTCTAGAGACTTCGCTCGGGATCTCAGCGCGCGTACCCTCAGGAGCCACAACTGACGCGGTACCCACGATCTTCACTGGGTGATCAAAAACAACATCACCAACAACAGCGAGTCTATCAGCGTCCACCAAGGAGGGAACACATTTCATTCGCGCCTCAAAATCTTTCAGCAATCCGAAGAACTTCGTATCAAGCGCCACCACGGGTAGGCCATCGCGAGTCCGTCCGGGATTCACCACTAACGAGAAATCATCAGAGAGAACGTAGGCGTCTGACCGCACGACTAAGAGATCGTTATTTGATTTCACAGGAGCGAATCTTCGACGTGGAACCTGAAGAGCCAGGGCGCCCTCAAACACTTCGATCGCGGCCCCCATCGCGGTCTCAATCTGAATTACCTTACGACTCGATCGATCCCGCGGATTAACGTTCTTTTTGTTACTAATAAGGGGTAACGGGATAGTTCCACTATGACGCTTCGCCACATTCACAACCGCTTGCAGATCTAACCAAATATTATTGGTGTTGAAATGGCGATACTTCGAGGTGTCCTGAAATTCAGGGATAATGTCGCCTCCCGGCATCGTGGGAGCCTGGCTACTCTCTCGTAAAATCAGCTGCCCCGTACCACGCCGTCGGGCAAGATGTCCCCCTTTCGCGTCCGCTTTTGTTCGCTCAGCGGTCTCCATCAAGAACGGCGCTCCGCTCCTCGCGAAGAATCCTAGAATCGCAGGCTCTACGGTCGCGCCAAGGTTGTCCGCGTTCGCCACGAATGCGTACCGCTTCCCTAGCGACAGCAACTTGTCCGCCAAACCGGTCGCCAGCAGCGCCGCGTAAATATCTCCGTGCCCCGGCGGATTCCAGTTAAGCTCCTCGACATCCTCCTGCGCGGGCGTCATGGTATCGAGATAAATCTTGGGGTGACGATGTTGCAAGAATGTCACCGGCAGATCTCCGATCGTCAGGTCAGCGTACTGCTGCATCGCTCGCTGCACATCCGAGTCAGTGGAAAAACTCGTCATGTGAACCAAAGGAATGGCGCTTCCAACACGCTTACTTAATACACGTATCTGGCGAGCGATAACGTCATTGAAAGACAATCCGTCTTTGACCGGCAAAAGTGATTTTGCCTTCTCAAGCCCCATGGTCGTCCCGAGCCCTCCATTGAGCCTGATAACCACCAATTGATTCAGGATTGAGGTGCCATGATCGATCGTGTCCCCACAGGTGGTAATTTCAGAAAAACAGGCGATCTCCCTAACAGGTTCAATCTCACTCTCAGGTATGATCCCTGTTTTGCCGTGGATGACGTCGTTGAAGAGTCGCTCAAAATTAGTGATGACCGGCTCTGGAAGACCGTCGCGACGCATCTTTTCCGCCGCTTGAGAGAGACCTTTTCCTGATCGCGCAGTCACGTTATTCCCTTGTGAAGTTGGAGAGAAGTCTATACCGAACTTCACATCCTCAAAAACCCCTTTTCCTTCCGAACACGGCGGCTTAACTCGCCCAGAACAAGGCCGCGCTAACGCGCGATATTGTATACTCTCCCGAGTTTGGTGGGATGAGGGCGCTTCCCCCATCTCCAAACGACAGACTCACTCCCGACGCCGCGTGGTGGATTGAGAAGGACTCTCCCAAGCCCAAGATAATCGAGGGCCGATCCTTGGCACGGAACGCGATATCGGCGTTACCCAACTCCGCCATTTCGAGAGCGAACGCGCTGGTTGGGACATCAAACGGAGCAAACCCCTCCCCCGCTATCTGCGGTCGAAGCATCTCAGGCCCTCCGGACTCAAATGACAAGGTCGACAACAAGGCCTCCGTGTCGGTAAATTTTGAGGTGAGCCCTGCTCGGATCACATTATCCGAACACGCCATACACTCAACAAGATCACCATCCAGATACGCGTGAGGGATATTCGGTCCTATATATACCCCACTACCCGGAGGAACATTGACGATGTTCATAACAAAGATCGCCAGCAACCCGGCGTCTCCATCTCCGTGACAGGCAGCAAGTCGGTTCATAATTGTGAGCTCTGAGGAATTCACACCACGGTCCGCGGATGAAGCTCGAATTTCACCGATTATCCGCGCCGTGAGGGCAGGCTCACATCGCATCAGCCCCGAGAACATGTCACGCACAAGCGCCGAGTCAGATTCTCCTGCCGAAACCGCCAGAAGCCGAGCGACACAGCGCTCATCCCATACTCGCCGCAAGCTGGGATACAGCTCAAGATTACGGGCGATACTCGTCAGGTGACGGAATCCATACAGCAAAGTAACCGGAGATAACGCCACCCCTATCTCGGGCTTATGAGAGTCATCGGGATAATTGATCGGATCCCGGGCATGTAGAATCTTGGCCCACGATGGATCGGGATGCGACTGAATCGAGAGTCCAAAATTGTGGTTAATCGAGAGGACCTTCAACATGAAGGGTATGGCGGCATCACCGGTACACAGGGATCCAACTGGAACCGTCGCACCATCGGCCAACACCACATCGGCCGGAGCTTTCGGATGCGCCCCTAGCCAAAACTCCGCCAGGGGCTGATTCAAATCGACCCCGGAAAGCATCGAGGCGATGCGAGACGCGCGTCCAACCTTACCCCAGGCGTATGCCTGCGGCTTCCCGATCAGGGCAAGTGGATAGGAAATATCGGCGATCGACTCAACCATACTATTTTTTACCACCCTATTTTTTACCACCCCACTCGCACTATCTAATCGCCACCAGAGAGTAGCACAATATACAATAAAAATAGGTACCTACATGGCTCCAAGGGAGCCCCTCTTCCCGAAAAGCATCTTCTAGCCTCTTCAGTAAGGGTTAAAATGACGATACCATCTTTAGGTTAACTCCAAAAGTTACAGCTATGTACGTTGTTCGTCTTCATATACCCCGCCGGGGCGCCTCTCTTGAAACGGCGATCTACGACACCACCTTCGGCTCCACACCAGCTCAGTGGTTCATGAGCCTTCTCAAGGATTTTAGCGCGTCTTCGACTGAACCGTTTTCGCTCGAGTTTTACGCCCCTGAGAACTCGGTCTACATCTGCATGGCTGGAGAGGAGCGCACCATTAAAGCGATCATGGCGATCATTTATGGCTACATGGGAGATGTTGAGATTCATGAAGTCCCGGATTACACCCTTATCAATGATGACGATCTCCTCGTAGCGGGAGCCGACCTACGGCTTGAACTTCCGGATGTCTACCCCCTTCAAAACTACAAACAGTTCGCGTGGAACTGTCTGACTCCCATGCTCACGGCACTGGGACGCATTCCCGAGGGGGATACCGCTCTGGTGCAGGTCCTTGTGCGGCCCATCCGTGACTGTCCGCGACTTCACCTTGAGACCGCCATAGGGAGATACCTTGATCTCATCGTGCGAAAATTTCGCCCTCGAAATTGGATGCGTCACACGAACTTCGTGGAGACGGACAAGCTGATCAAAGAGAAGTCCTTGGCGCAGCTCTTCAGGGTGAACTACCGGGTCAGCTCCTGCACCCGCCTGCGTGACAAAAAATCATCGCAGGAGCTGCGAAAAGCAAAGACTCGCTTAACGAAAAATATCGCGATGATCGCCAACGGGGTAAAGACACTTAACACCGTCGATCAAAACCGGCTTCTCACCGGACCAATAAAATTTGGAGCCGGCATAAAGAGAAAGATCGCCGAACGTCGCTTTGACAGGCCTTTTAAGGTCTCAGCTATCGAGTTGACATCGATGTGGCATCCCCCCTCTCTGGGAACGCTCCCAAACACAGCTCGGGTCCTTTCCCGTAAAACCGCTCCGTCACGATCCCTTCCCAACACAGCAAACGATCCACAGGTCAGCTTCTTTGGACTGACGAATTACCGCGATCACCGCGAACAGTTTGGAATACGTCGATTTGATCGTCGTAGACATCTCTACGTGCTCGGTAAATCAGGAAACGGCAAGTCATGCCTGCTTCAACTCTTAATTCAGAGTGATATCGAGCACGGCTATGGATGCGCGGTTCTCGACCCTCATGGAGATCTGGTAGACGACATCCTTCGCATTATCCCCCGCCATCGCGTAAAAGATGTCGTCATCTTTGATCCAAGTGACATAAAACATCCGCCGAGTTTCAACCCGATGATTCCGATTCGATCAGACGACAAGATGAGAGTCACTCTGAGCTTTATCGATACCTTCAAGAGGGTTTTCGGAGCCTCGTGGTCTGATAAGATGGACTATGTACTGAGATACTCTCTCATCGCGCTCCTGAATATTCCAGGAACAAGCATCGTATCGCTTCGTCGTCTACTCTCTGATGATGAATTCCGCGCGCAGGTGGTGAGTCGCTGCGCCGATGACGCGGCGCGTCGTTTTTGGGAGGTGGAATTCCCAGCCCGTCGCGGCGAATTCGAGGCTGGCCCGATATCTCAACTGCTCAATAAACTCGATGAGCTCCTCGCTACCGACATGGTTCGAAACATCCTTGGTCAACCGACCAACACCTTTGATTTCCGAGACTTCATCGACTCGCGCAAGATAGTGCTCTTCAAGGTATCCAAAGGCGTGCTAGGAGCGGAGAACGCGTCACTGCTCGGCTCGCTCATTATTTGGAAGCTGTATGAAGCGGCCATGTCTCGCGCCGACCAAGCGATCGAGGCCCGACAGGATTTCTATTTCTATGTGGATGAGTTCCAGAACTTCGCCACCCCATCGTTCGGCGAAATCTTAAGCGAGTCTCGAAAGTATCGACTCTGCCTCACCTTCGCTAATCAGTTCCTCGGACAACTCCCTGCCGGGGTCACCAACACCGTTTTTGGCAACATCGCCAATTTAATCTCCTTTCGAGTTGGCGCTGAGGACTCCGCGGTAGTGGCAAACGAACTCAAGCCACAGATCGGCCCAGACGATCTTCTGAACCTCGGGTTACGAGAGTTTTACGTCAAGATGAGTATCGACGGCGAGGTCCAAGAGGCATTTTCCGGAGAAACTCTCAATGTTACCTCAGCCGCGCGCGGGGAGAATTTCCGGAAGGAGTGCATCGCTCACTCACGCTCTAAATACTCTATTCCCCTCAACCAGGCTGAAGAGCAACTTGCTCTCTCAGAGATTATGTCTCCACGAGCCATGGGTTTTCGCTAAGGCCGAAGCCCCGCCACAAACGAAGTTCTACGGTTTTGGGGGCGCTCATCAATATCTTAGGCGGCTCCACGATTCGATTGAGCCCCACGATGACTCTTATATATCGAGCGGTGCTGTGTAGACGGAGGTGCTAAGCGTGATTGCTTTCATGTGGGCCTCCTGTCAACCTCACAAGACGGAATTTCTGCGAAGCCGTAGGATTAAGAGTTGGGTTTTGAGTCGATGCGTACTGTAGCGTTATTTGGAGCTGGGAAGATTGGAGAGGCTATTACGCAGCTCCTCTCGTCATCAGGTCGGTACACAGTACGGGTGTGCGATGGTGATCTCATCGCGGCTCAACGTATCGCCGCGCCCTGGAAAAACACAGAGGCTCACCGATTAAACCTCGACGACCGAGAGGGAGTAAAAAAGCTCCTCACAGGGTGCTCCGTTGTGATGAGCGCCCTTCCGTTCTCGTGCAATCGAGTTGTCGCCGAAGTAGCGGCTGAACTTGGAGTCCACTACGCTGACCTGACCGAAGATGTCGAAACCACTCGATTCGTTTCTTCAGTCGCGCAGAGCGCGAAGAGTTGGTTCATGCCGCAGTGCGGTCTCGCGCCAGGGTTTATCAGCATCGCGGCGGCGCATCTAGTCACGCTGTTTGACTCAGTTGAGAGCCTTAAGCTCCGTGTTGGAGCGCTGCCGATGTACCCTACCAACAAGCTAAAATACAGTATCACATGGTCAACCGTGGGACTGATCAACGAATACTGCAACCCCTGCGAGGTGATCAAAGATGGAGTAATCTCCCAGGTTCCTCCCCTGCAAGGCCAGGAGATCTTCTCACTCGATGGCGATGAGTATGAGGCCTTTAACACATCAGGAGGACTTGGCACCCTGTGCCACTCACTGCTCGGAAAAGTTCGCAAACTCGGCTACAAAACTATTCGCTATCCAGGGCACCGAGACCTTATGTCGTTTCTTCTTCATGAGCTGCAATTCTACGACAACCGAGATCAGCTCCGGGAGATATTGGAGCGCAGCCTTCCCACCACAACACAGGATAAATGCATTATTCTGGTCGAGGCCATCGGACAGATTAAAAATAAAAATGTCCAAAAGACCTACGCCAGCACAGTATACCACCAATCATTCGCGGGTGTTCACTTTGGTGCCATTCAGGTAACGACAGCCGCGGGGATCTGCGGCGCTGTTGATCTCGTTTTGAACGGCGCGTTGGGTAATCGCACAGGATTTATCCGGGTCGAGGAGATCCCTCTTAAAACGTTTCTCGCCAACGAATTCGGAAAGATCTACCTCGACGAGAAAGCCCTTGGAGATCTGTAGACAATAGGTAAGATGTGAGCAAGGAGGTCCAATAGGATACCTTCGCTTGCTCGGGTTTGCGCTACTTCGTCGCCTTTAACAATTCAATCGCGAATTGCCCGACTATGAGAACCACCGCCGCGGAAAACTTTAGCACTGTTACTACAGTCTTCTGACCCGGAGAAAAGATAGCTTTCCACAATCCGAGAACCGCACCCTCAGAGCCTGAGTCTTGATTCGAGGAGGGAGACTTATCTTTGCAAGAACCGCATGAGCATCCCTGCTCAGCATCGTCCTGCTTTAAAAAACCGAGGAACACCGTAACAACTACCACGAGCACAGCAACCTTCATGATAACCTCCTTGTTATCCTTGGATGCCTTGATTAAGGGCTTGGACCTTCCTTGCCCACCACAGCTGTTATGTACCGCCAGCGGCGGAGAGTGCTTAAAGCTGTCATTATGTATCGAGAATTGGCCTCAAAAGTACGTTCTTAGCCAAGTTGACGGGATCGGAGGCCAGGAAACCAAGGTAAATACAGGATCCGACTTTACTAAAGCTATGCCGAGGCATCGGCTATCTCGGCCTTGCCGCAGCGTTAACGGAGGTGGGGCGTATCCTCGACTCAACTGCGCTCTCGGCGTCTGAGACACACCGAGCATTTTTTCGCGAAATTTCACGAAGCCGCGGCCATCATCTCGTCAACCGCAACACAAGATACGAGGCCCTACTCCTGCCCCTCCTCGCTGGTTTCATACAATAGATACATGCTCCAGAGGGGGCTGAGCCATCCCCCGATAAAAGGCGCGGGATTATCATAATCCTTTTTTATAAAATCTCTCTGTTGCGGTGTAAGCACGCCTTCAAATTTTACCAGAAACTCTTTAAGCCTCGGGTTCTCCCCTTCGTCCTGTGCTTCCGAAGCCGCCTCTTCCTGCGGGGATTCCATCGACACCTCTTGCTGCGGTGTGGGAAAGTGTCCAGTCTCATCCAGACGGGAGGGCTCACGCTCGCGTGGCTCCAGGAGATCAAAAACATCGCTGTACTCACTCTTAAGCTCCTGCACCCTCGCGACCTGCTCCGAGGTGAGACCGAGCATACCAATCCACCGTTTGTTTTCATGCTCCTTCTGTTGCGAGTACCTCAAAGCGGAATCGGCGGAGCAGCTTTCAACTATCTCTAGGTATCGAGATCGCCCAACGAGTGCTTGGAATTCTTGATGTATCGGCTCGTCTTGGGTTTCTGTCGAGCTTTCGAAGCGCAAGGTCACGGCTTTGCTGGTATGGTTTAGAATGATCTGTTTATAAGATTCCTTCTCTGGGTCAGACATTAGCTCCGAGCACAGGGACTCAATATTAGTATTAGTCCACTGCTCCGTTGTCGGTTCTTGTGCCTGAAGCTTCTTAATAATCTGTTTGCGGGCATCTTCTTCGGTTACCGCGAAAGGAACGGGCGCTGACTCAAAGAACCTAAGTCGCTTACGCAGACGAGCTAGCCTTCTCTTGTCCCGAATATCCTGAGAGGCAAGGGCATGGGTTTGCGAGGATGCGACACGGTGCACTGGTAAACTCGCGGTCTGTACATATGTAGTCGCAGAAACTTTCGTGCCGCGAGTGACCGCCACGGCGTAGAGCGCAAGAACGCAAAGCGTGGCGACGCACAGCGCCAAACCATGGACAACAATCCGCACCACCCTCCAATATCTCACAATCATGGTTATGCTGAGGAGCGAGCCAAATGGCGCTTAGATTACCGCCGCCCTTGGCCTCTTACGCTATTCACCTGTCGAATGCTGGGGT
>JAFMIS010000103.1 GCA_017853915.1 bacterium | reverse complement strand
ACATGCCCCGCCGCGTCCATCCCGGAATTACCATTGAGCAGTATCAATCGAGTTGATGCCACGTTCATGGAGAGACGAAATAGGGTTGTTACAAGAAGGATCGCGGGAAATGACGAGAACATCAGAGGGCGATCGATATACAGGGATGTAAAAAGAATTATTAAAGAGACAACAATATTAAGCGCGATGCAGACATCGAGCAGCGGCGTGGGTAGTGGGAAAATAAGGATTCCCAGTATTCCTACAAGCGCACTCGGTATGAGGAGTCCGCGAACTCCTCCATTTTTAATCTTTAATGTGCTTGCGATCGCGTTAGCCATACTAAAATCTCACATCTTCTCATTACGTTGCGGACTGGGGTTTCGTACGAGGCCGTTTAAGACGGTATACGTACGCGAGCACCTCAGCGACAGCCCTAAACAGTTCTCGAGGGATCTCACTACCTACCTCGGTTGAGGCGTAGAGAGCGCGAGCGAGAGCTTTGCGCTCTAAAATCGGGATCTTGTGCTCAGCCGCGATCTCTCTGATTCGCTGCGCCATAAAATCCGTACCTTTCGCGACAACAATCGGAGCCGCGAAATTAGCACGGTCATACTTAATAGCGACCGCGTAGTGAGTTGGATTCGTAATCACCACATCCGCTTTAGGGACGCTTGAGCGAAGCTTATTTTGAAGCCGTTGTTGTCCTTTCGCGATCATGCGCCGACGCATTACCTCGTCTCCTTCGATCGCTTTCCGCTCTTGCTTCACTTCTTCCTTGGTCATCTTGTTCTGACGCAACCACTGGAAGCGTCCCCACATGATGTCGAGCATAGAGATCGCCAAGAATACATACATGATTTTCCAGAATACGTTATTCATGGCGACCCCGGTGAGTGAAAGCACATCGGGCAACGACATGTGAACCAGGGTGACCATCTGAGGCGCAAACTGCTTTAAAGCCCAATACCCGATAGGTAGAATGAGAGCGAGCTTTACGATCGCCTTAAAAAGATTAACGATTCCAAAGATCGAGAAGATCCGTTGAATACCCTTGAGAGGGTTCAGTAAATCCCAGCGGAATTTAATCAACTTATCACGGCGGTTCCAATCGGTTTGTATCATCACGGAGAGCCCCGCAACCACGGCTACACACAAGGTGACGAACAAGACGTCGGGCAGTATGAGCTGGCAAATCCGCGCGAAACCACTAATAAGGTCATTCGGGTTGAGAGGTCGCTCGTCGGCAATCATGGTAAAGGCTCGAACCATCATGAACCGGAAATCCTTGTAGAACATGTTCCATGAGTAGCTTACAACCAGAAACCCTGTGATCAGCACGAGCGCATGCTCCAGGTCTATGGAGTGAAAGATTGCTCCCTCTTTTCGAATCTCCGCCAACCGACGTTCGGTGGGGAGTTCGGTACGTTGTTCGGGTAAACTATCTTTTGCCATCTCTTTGCCAACTCACTCGCGCTTACTCGAGCGTTCACTCCACTGTTTGGGAAGAGCCTCGTACGGGTCGCTGTCAAATACCCGGCGCGCACTCGTGCCCAAAAGAACAGGAGCAAACGCCGTGCCGACATAAAGCACTGATTCAGCATTCTTTTTTGGGCAATCAGTGTCAGAAATATGGATGTGCGTCGGTTTTCAGGGAGTCTTGCGTGCCAGCGCACCTCCGCCCTATCCGAGTATCAAGCTCAAGACATCGGGGAGTCGATTAAATTCACGCCCGAGATAGTACGCCACCTCCGGCAGCGCGAGGAGCGAAATCACCAGCCCCACACCAATAGTCAACGGAAAGCTGATGACGAATATATTAACCGTTGGAACTGCCTTTGAGATCAAACCAAGGACAAAATTTGTCAGTAACAATGCGACAACAACCGGGGCCGCTATTAAGCATCCAATCTGAAATATTCTTCCCGTTTGAATCATAAAGGCGTCGAGCCCCGCCGCCGAGAACATAAATGTTCCGGGAATAATCTCTGAGTTGAGCCCGCTCATCGCTCCAATCGCAACATAGTGCCCCCCCATCAACAAGAAGACGACTATCGCGAAATCACTGTAGAACCTCGACAGATCCGATAGAGGGGTGTTTGTCGTTGGATCGAAGAGCTGGGCACCATTCAATCCCATGGTTCCGCTGGCGAGATGCCCCGCCGTCTGAGCCCCAGATACAACAAGAAGCGGGATTAACCCAATCGCCGCGCCCAAAACGACCTCTGATACGATCTGAAACGACAGCACCACCAGATCCTGTGGTATAAGTGCCATATGCTTCTGATCAAATGAAACAAAAGCCAAGACCAGACTCGCCGGATAACGCAGCGCCATTCCGGTCATCCCACCACCCAATCCCGGAATCACCATGAGAAATGCCAGGTATCGCGTCATCAATAAAATAAAGGTCCAGCCGACATCGAGACGTGTGAGAAAACCCTCAGCGATGGCTTGTAGGTTGTGGGTGTCCACACGCTCTCCTATCCTACTTTTTAGTGCGGACCCATGGTGCCGATTTGCCCATATACATAGATTGTGAATGAGGCGATACGATTAATCATGAAGTGACCAAAGAACAACATTCCCACAACGGCCGCTCCAATCTTCGGAATAAACGCCAGCGCGGGATCGTTAATCTGCGTCGCGGCCTGAAAAATACTCACCAACAACCCGGCGACAAGACCAAAGATCAGAATCGGCGCGCACGTGTAGAGGGCGGTCTCAATGCTAATCTGTCCTAACCGAAGAAAGTCATCGATCATCATACGGGATTGCCTCACACTTGGTACGTTTTGACGAGTGAACTTATTATGAGATGCCACCCATCAACGATTACAAACAACATCAGCTTAAGCGGCAAAGAGATAACGACGGGCGGCAGTGTAATCATACTCATCGATGTGAGCACTGAGGAAACCACCATATCGAGCACGAGAAATGGCAACGCTATCAAAAATCCAATCTGAAAGGCCGTATTTAATTCACTCAAGATAAAAGCGGGAACAGCGACAAAAAATGGCACATCAGACGTGTCTTTCGGGAACTCCGTCTTCGTTATCTGTAGGAACAAAGCCAAGTCTTTCTCTCGCGCATGCTTCACAAGGAACTGCTTCAACGGCGCTATGGCTTTCGTTGTTGCCTCTGACTGGTCCATTTGACCCTCAAGATAGGGCTTCACCCCATCATCATAACTCTTTTGAAAGACCGGTCCCATTATTGCGATCGTAAGAAACAGCGCCATACCAGTGATAACAGTATTAGGCGGAAGAGACGCGGTACCGATCGCCGTGCGAGTCATCCCTAACACCACAGCAATTCTCGTGAAACACGTCATGCATAAAATCATCGCTGGCGCGAAGGTAAGCACCGTGAGAAGCAGTAAGATCTTTAAGCTGCTCGCGACTGAGCCTCCGCTTGCCACCTCATTGCCTCCGATGGCAATTGAAAGGTTCGGCAGGCTCGTCTGATCCGCCGCCGCCACCGCATCATTCATAACTCCACAGATACACGTCACCAGCAGCACCAGAACAGGTACACATGGCCACCGAAAAACCCGTTGAAGGACATTACGCATTGAAAGCCTCACTATCCTCACATGCCTCGGTGAAAGAGTCTGAGAAATCGTTTACCGCGAGAGCATGCGATGGAATAACAGTGACTCGATCGGACCCGGTTGAAACCAAGAACTCTTTCCCATCCAGCGCAACCACAAGAAGGGAAGCCTTGGGAGAGATCGGTAGCCGCTCTCGAATGGTCAATCGTCGCTTACCTCCGACCCCATGCTTCGCCACATAACGTCGGTACATGTGGATCCCCGCCGCGAAGAGGCCGAGGCATAGGAACAACCCGCCCACCATACGAATGCATGAACCCGCGACCCCTCTCTGCTCTGGGTCCCCCAATGAGCTTGGCGTACCCAGGGAAGCAGCCGAGAGCTCCGCGACACTGATCTGCGGAGCAATAACCAGGCAACACGCAGCCACAGCAAGCGCACGTAATACCACGACATCACGGCGAGACATTTCGATACTCACTATCGCCTCTCTAATCCCTCGATTCTATCTTCTGGAGAGATGATATCCGTTAATCGAACACCAAATTTCTCATTGACAATTACAGCCTCTCCACGCGCCACAGCTTTGCCGTTGATGTAGATATCAAGGGGCTCTCCCGCCAACTTCTCAAGCTCTACGACCGATCCTTGCCCGAGCTGGAGGAGGTCTTGAATCGTCATACGCGCTCGCCCTACTTCGACAGTTACCTGCAGAGCAACATCGAGTATAAACTCAAGGGTGCGCCCAACCTGCTTCTTTTGGGGCGTCGTGGCCGCTGCCGCAGCCGCTACATCAGCGGCTGCCTGAGCGACATTCTCTAAATTTTGCTCAATATCGCTATCTACCATTTTTGATCAGCTCCTCTCTGTTTCGTATATTAATTAAGTCATGCTTAGGAATATCGCGAGAGATTCGAACCGCTCGATTCCCCCTTATATTACCCACACTTCCGTAAAATTTAGGCACTCCCTCAACCAGGATTCGGGCGTCCTCCGTGGGGCTTGTTTCAAGAGTAAGAATATCTCCTGGCTCCAGCCCCAAGAAGTCGCGGGTCTTAATAGAGCCCCTGGCCAGTTGAACGCTCACCCCACACATCGACTGCAGCACGTTCCCCTGCATCCGGCGTAAGAGAGCTCCATCAACTTCAAGACGAGTGCTTTGTATGCTCGTCGATAATTTGCCGCGCAATGGCTCGAGGGAGGAATACGGCATGCAAATGGTAAATAGGGTGCCTTCCTGCTCCAGCTCTATCTCGATGTTAATGACGATAACTACATCAGAGGGAGGCGCAATAGTAATAGCAAAGGGATTAACTTCAGATCGCGAATACTCGAAATTAATAGGGTATACGGGCGCCCAGGCCTCCTTAAGAAGATCAAGCGCGATCGTCACTACCTTGCCGATGAGACGACTCTCGATTGGAGTATACTCACGACCCTCAACTTTAACTCGCCCCTGTCCTTTGCCGCCAAAGAGTCCATCAATCACTCCAAAAACGAATGGAGCTGAAACAACAACAAGTGCCTGCCCCGACAAAGGGGCCATCTTAATCACATGGAGCGAAGAGGGAAGCGGCAGCTTTTTCATGAAAGAGCCGAACTTGACCATCTCGATACCGCCCACATTCGTGAAGCATGTCCTACCCAGGAATCGCGCCAAGCCAGTGCGGAATTGACGCGCGAATCTTTCATGAATGAGCTCGAGGGTCGGCATTCGACCACGAATAATGCGCTCCTGGCTGGCCAAATCGAGCCGCTTTACATTCGGCTGATGTGCGGCCTCAACAGAGCCCTCCTCGATATCCCCCTCAGATAATCCCTTCAAGAGAGTATTGATTTCATCCTGACTCAAAACTTGGTTCATAGTTCCCCTACTGAATCACGAATTGGGTGAAATAGATTCGACGCACGTCCTCTCGACGTAGTCTCTCATTGATGAGGTCTCGTATGCTTTTTTTTAGCTTCTCTTTGCCCTTAATATCTTGCAACTCTGCAGCGGTCTGCTGGGTCAGAAGCGTTATAATCGCATCTCGAATAGGTACCATACGCGCGTACATTTTTTTGGGAACTTCAGGCCCCTCAAATTCCGCTTGAACCTGCAATCGAATGTATTGGCCACCTGAGAGATTGACGAGGAACGCGTCAAACGGAAAGATCGCACCAAGCGCTTCCTCGCCCTCCTCCAACTCCACGCTATCGTCAGCGCCTTCCATGAGGGCCGCGGCTGGTTGCTCGACTGAAGTAAGCGCGGACTCCTGCACCTCTGGTTCATTGCTTCCGCGTAAAAAGAAGAACCCGGACGCGGTACCGACACTGACAATAAGCGCGCCGATGCCAGCTAAGGCCAGCGGGCTCTTTTTCCTCGCGGGAGGTGGAAGCGCTGCAACGTCCGACTCTTGTTGTTTTTTATTTTCCTCAGCCATGCTTGCTACTACTCTTTAAGAATCCTAACAGCCCCAACAACCTCTCCACTGGTCGGGTACAACACGTCGAAGTCACGACAGTCCCCCGATACCTCTAAGCGAAACACGCCCGTAGGCGCCACGCTTGCCCGCACGATCGAACCTAACTGACGCAACGCCTGGAAGCCGCTCTCGCCGTTACACACTCGAAATACCATCGCATTTCCCCGTGCGGATACCGACATCACATCCCGCTGAAATGATTCCGTGTGAGCGGCTACTTCAGTCCCAAGCAAAGACACCAGCACCGGTATCTCAACAACGACACCTGCTGCCGATCCTAGGGACGGGTGAGCAAAAGCGATGCCAGCACTCTCTCCATCCCCTAACGACGTGTGAACTCTCGATTTTCCCGTGCTACCAGAGAGATTATCGGCGTGCCATCGTGTCAAAACCAAGAAGAAGCACACCAGCAGTGTCAAAAGATCGCCAAAGCTAATCAGCCACGCCGTCGAGGCGCCATGTGAGGAAACAGGGCCTCGTGTAGAACTACGAGACTCCATGGAGCACCTCCTCTGACTTCATGCGAATTTTGATTGTGCGGGTTGAGATCACCGCGGATTCCTCCAGAACAACACCCACAGCTTGTTCCGGGATACCTTGCTGTCGAAAGAAATCTCCCAAGAGCCGCGCGCGGTGCAACGCTTCACGCAACTCCCCCTGAGTCGCATCAAAATCGTGAGGGGGAAGAAATACGGAGCATTCTACTCGAAGGTCGTGGTGTCTCAGAACCTCCGCGACGGCGACTAAAGCAGGTTCATTGGACAGAATCGAACCGTCCTCTGAAAATGCCGAAACCTCAAAAGGATGAATGATGCTTACTTCTTGAGCAATCGGCGCGTGAAACGAGTCAACAACGCGAGAAACGGGTTGGGAACGCTGAAATGCCGCGACGAAAAAAACGAGTACGATCAACAAAACCGCGACGTACTGGGTATAAAATGCTCGAAGTATTGTGCGATCGAGTCCGGTAGCATTCATACGTCGCCACAGCTCCTTGATCATTAGCAGTTTTCAGCGCATGCGAAGCTCTGAAGTCGCTGCTCCAACATAATCGGATTCTCAAGTCGCGCGATACTCATGAGCCCCTCAAGGGTGATCTTTTTGCACTGCTCGCGCTCTTGGGCGCAGAGCCGGAGCTTACCGGCCATCGGAAAGAAGAAGAGATTGGCGGCAACAGCGCCATACAGGGTAGCCACTAAGGCCATCGCCATAGCAGGTCCCACCGCGGCAGCATCGTTGAGAGAGCCCATCATTTGAATTAAGCCTATCAACGTTCCGATAAGCCCCATCGCGGGAGCAAAATTTCCGGCAGTTTCCCAAACTTGAACAGATCTCCAAGCTTGCTCAGTTGAAAAGCGCATCTCTGTCGTGAGAATTCGATGCGTATCTTCCACGCCCTGTCCATCAACCACCAAGCTAAGGCCCAGACGCAAAAAATCATCATCAATGCCGGTCGCTTCCTCCTCTAGAACTAATATTCCGCTCTCCTTTACACGCCTTGAGAGGTTTAAAAGATACTGGATCCTCTCCCCTGGAGACGTGAGGTCCTGAGCCAACGTCGATCGACTCGCGCCGATAGCCACTCGAACATCCCGCAAAGAAAATTGGATCAGGGTCGCTGCAAGCGTCCCACCAATTACCAAGAGAAAACCCTCGGGATTAATGAATCGAAGAGGAGTTCCGCCTGAAAACGCTCCAAAAACCATCAAGGAGCATGCGCTGACGAGCCCCACAACCAACGACGTATTCAGCGGAGCTCGCATCGCTGATGGCATCGATGCCGGTGTCATTCGGTAACCTTGAGAATCGAACTTAGTCATGTCTTTTCCGTTAATCTCAACAACCACCCGATAATCCTGAACAGACCGTCACACCCCTGACACCTACGGAATCTCAGCAACTCCGATGCCAGACGTCGTTCTATCCGTGCGTGGCATAACTCACTGAAACAAGGTGGCAAACTGAGGTCTTAAAGACCTTTTTTGACGCCGCTCATCTGGGTACAGAGTTGAGATGTCAATCCGCTGACGAAAGGCTCCACTAAATCGCTCTGGATTTCCCATCAGGTGCTCCGCTGACGCCATCGCCAAGACATCCTTGGAGGGCGGCCGGTCCGGCCGCCGGGTGTAACGTTAATTGGACATGTTGATGGTAATTCGCGACATATCGGCGCCCGACCCGGGCACCCTCCAAACAATCGGCGTCAATAATTGAGGCGGACCAAGAAACGATGCCCCCTTGGAGGGCGGCCGGTCCGGCCGCCGGATGTAACGTTAATTGGACATGTTGATGGTAATTCGCGACATATCGGCGCCCGACCC
>JAFMIS010000102.1 GCA_017853915.1 bacterium | reverse complement strand
CTCAGGCTCCGCGACCTGCAGAACTGGAAAAGACTTGGGACGTCTGGCCCCGGGAAGCGCAATCTCCACCCGAGATCCCCCGATCTCTGAGTCTATCGAGAACGCTCCCCCGTGCGCCTCTACCTTCAATTTACACGACAGCAAACCGACTCCCCATCCCTGAGCCTCCGGTAAAGAGGCACTCTCTCCGATCGGGGCTTTTAGTCGCTCAATTATTGAGCGCGGAAAGCCGGGCCCGGAATCGCGGACTCTGGTCACAACCTTTCCATCCGCCTGCGGCTCCACCTCAACTCGAACCATAGCTGTATCAGAGTGCCGAGCGGCGTTGTCGATGATATTCGAGAATATTCGTTCACACTCAAGCTCCGACATGACAACGAGGGTCTCGGCGTAGGGCACCGACCACTGCACAGCGCCACCCTTCGCCTTAATCTCAGGCAGATAGCGAGATACCACTCGACGAAGCACCCCAAGTAAGTCAACGGAGCCTACGCGAGTGTCGAACCGCGGAGCCTGCTCGGCGTATGGAGACAACTGCTCCAGCAATCGAGTAACGTATTCAACTTCAACACGGATCCGATCAAACTCATCCCTGTTTTCGGCGCTCACTGAGGCAATGTCACCCAACAAATACTGAAGAGAGGCGAGTGGGGCTCGTGCGTCGTGCGCGACTGCCCGCATGTCTCGAATCAGAGCGCCCCGTCTATCAACGTTTTCGCGCAATCCTTGGATAGCCCGAAGGCTCTGGCCATAGACAGCAAACCAGGCACTTACTTCATCACGCATCGAGCTCATCATCTCAATCCGTTTTGATGAAGCGCCGGCGCATAACCCCGCCCACAGCACCAGCGACGTAGCTTCGCTTCTTAAACACTCGGGCAGTCGCACCGCGCCGATGATGGAGGTCCGAAATCGAGCATCTAAAAAGCGCACCGAATCGAGCGCGTGATCCCGAACCCGACAAAAGTCCGCTTCCTTCTCCGCGTCTATCGAAAGCCCTGAAAGAATCTCAATCGGCAGTGTCGCTACTTGATCGGGCTTGCACACAACTCGCCCACCCTCGGTGCGCGCGAGGACAAAAGCCACTGAGGCTACATCACTCGAGACCAGGTGATACAATTCCCACGCCGCGCGCCGCAGAAACGCCTCGAGAGAGCACGTTCCAAGATTCGCGCAAAAGCTCAAAGCTCTCCCCAGAGCGTCCGAGTATCCCACCACTATGCGGCCTCCCTTACACCAGCGCGCCGCGCGAGTCTACTTATGTGCGCGCACAAGATCCGTGGATCTCTTGATTTACCCACCAAGACATCAACTCCCAACTCTAACGCACTAACTTCGGTGTCGGCCCCTTCATCAGAGGTGAGCATAAGAATTGGAATGTGCGCAAATTGAGGATCAGCCTTCATCGCGCGTACGAGTTCACTGCCGCTCATACGAGGCATGTGCAAGTCGCAAATGACAACTTTTGGGAGATGCTCAACACAGGCGCGGAGCCGCTCAATCGCGATCTTGCCATCCTCAGCGAATGCCACCTCACAACCCTCTCGTTTGAGCATGCGTTCGAGGACCCGACAAAACATAGGATTATCATCAACCACCAGGACGGATATCTGCTCCGGTTCTGATGCAACGCGCCGCGAGGTGTCGGCTACTGGCGGCTTCTCCTCCAGAGCCTCCCTTGCCAGTCGCGGGCTCTGCTCGAGTTGCTCACCCACCTCTCGAGCATTCTCCTGGGCACGTGTCGAGCGCCCCCACGAGAGACGAAGATTTGTGGGCCCGCCGATACTCCGTACGAGAATGGAACCGACTGACGGATCCATGAGCGTCTCGTTATCAAAACTCGTTACGTACCCTATCAAGCTCTCAAACACATCTCTATGGATGCCACCGGCCGCGACTTTGCCCTCAACCGTGGTGAACTGATACCGCGCCTGTTCCCCATCGGTAAGGATGTCTAATCCAAAAGCTCCATGGCTGACTGCCTCCCCGATCAATATCCGCATCACTTTTTCGCACTGTTCCCGTTTGCGCATCGACTCGTATCGATCCGCGTTCGCCTCGTATTCAAGTATCATCCTCTCCGCGAGGTCGAGAGCCCTGGCTACGGCGGTCCATGGCGCCATCGAGACTGTTTGAGTTCCATCATACCAAGACAAACCACGCACCTCAGCTGGATCTACCGCGACAAATCCAACAATTCGCGCTCCATCTAACACCATCGCCGCTCCCGCCTTTCTCAGCGATAGCATCATCTCCCGAGCGTGCGACCCAAAGAGTGTCAGATCCGGAGTAGCAACATGATCTTGGTACGACATGCGCAGCTCCCGCGCCGCCGCGCTCATAAACTCCCGTTCGCTTACCCCAACCCAGGCCGCTGCCAAGACGCCCCACTGACGTCGATCGTGTGACGATCCAACTACCTCTTTCATTACCGATCGCGGCACAAGCGCCTTCACAGCCCGCGCCAGGGAGGGCAATCTCTTTGTGTCACCACCAATTTTTCTTCGTTGAAAGAATATCCTCCGAAGAAATTCCCTCGCACGTGTCATAGAGATATCTCCTCCCTCAGCAAACGAATCACTCCAGTACTTATCAGATCGCTCCTCAGCAAAGACGACACACCTCGAAAGTGCCCGCCAACATTCACGCCAATAAGAACGCTCTTTGGCGCGAAATATTCTCCGCCCAGGCTCACCGGGTTTGGGGTTCCTACGCGATCAGCGGAGATCTCCCTGCGATAATCAACCAATGAGAGCGCGTCAGATCGCGGTCCTCTCTCGGCACAACCCATGGCCTCATCGGACTCCGCTAATCCCGACACGGGATCAACTGAGACAACCCAGTAACATGCCAGCACTGAGGAATTCACCAAGAACATGGCGCCGCGGTCTAACTCAGAAAGCGCTCTTTCAGCCATCCTGTCGACAGCCGCCTGAAGCGCATTGTAATCAACTTGATATAACCCCACATACCCATCTGAGTGCCACGAGAGCGCGTGTCCGACCGTCTCTCGAACCGTTTCGGCCGCCACTGTTTGGGTGATATTCCGATCGTGTGACATGCCAAGCACATCGGCTCCCACAAGCGCTACTGGCAACGCCACAACGCACCACGCCGCCAATTCAAGCACAGCGAATCCACGACTCTGAGAGCGCGCCGAATCAAATCGCCTCCGCCACTGTCGGCGCCACAGCATCCGCCGCCTCATGCGCGCGATTACGCGTCGCTCCACGCTCTGATCTGCCTGCGGTCGCCATCCGGGCGACCGAGATCCATCTGATGAAACCTCTTGCCAGAGGCTTCCCGAAGGTCTCAACCTCGTAGCGCCTCCCAGCGAGGTTTCCTTGATGGACCTGCGGATCTCTCGCTTCATCTTATTCCTCCACCACAATCGCGTCGCGCATCCCCCGAGATATCGCCGCGACGAGGCGCGCCCCCTCAAGCTCAGAAGTGGAGACCGACACCTCGCGAAACGAGCTTCCAAGGTAGCCCTGATCGGCGATTCGATTATCGAAGCCTTGTGAATCATCAAGCACTATTGTGAGAGCGTGAATCGGTAGCCGCGAGGCCTCAACCGCGCTTCGAAGCAAGCTGAAGAGAAAAGAGGAATCCCCCGCCTCGTAGCGGGCTTTGCTCACCAGAAATACGATCAGGCGCGACTCAAAATCCTGGGTAAATATTTTTTCAAGCGCGTTGTCTAGAATCGCATAACCGATATCTAGAGGTCCCTCAGCTCCACCAAGCGTGCCTTTGATAGCCGCTACATCAAATAGACTCCCATCTCTCGCGGGCCGACAGCGCGGCCCCTCATCGAGCCTAGCCTCTGAAACAGGCTCGACTAAATCTGCATCGCCTGGCGTGATAAAAACAGAGATATCAGCGGCTGAGCCTCCCAATCCCTCCACCAGACGATCCGTGAATCGTCCGAGGGCCTGCAGATGCGCGTTACCACACTCAGGCTCAAAGCTCAGCACGCGCCTATCGACCACTATCATAGTTCCCGCGTGCTGCCTGCGCGCCTTCGACACCACCCTGAGAGGAATTGCCCTTGTAGGTCGCCCACACAAATTCTCTATAAAAGAGCTGAGAGCCGCCTTATAGCGCGCCTCGAGAGCTACGACTCCCGTGCTATCACTCAGTGAGCTATGAACCGATATATCCTCAAGATGACCAGAAAGGAGACGCCCCTCATCGGTCAAGCGAGATACCAACAACTCACCAGGGCTTTTCTGGCGAAGGGCCTCGATGAGCTGCATATCAGCCGCGCGCCGCAACTGCGCCCGCAGCCCCATAAAATTCATAACCTCTACTCCGAGAGAGAGCGCCACAAATAGCACTGGCAACACGGCAAGCATAAAGAGAAGCGATGCAGTGCCGGAGCATCTCCGGCCGAGCTGCTCCGATGTGGGCCCGCGTGGCGGCGATATCGAGCTACGGTCGAGCAACATGAGCCACCTTGTGCGCTATGGAACCTACCTGAAGCAGAGGCACCGTTAGAAAGCAGATGATAAGTCCAGTAAATGTGAGAACGAGGGGCATGACGGCTTTCGCTGGGAGCTTTGCTATCGCCTCTTCAACGCCCTCTTGATAGGCGACCTGCGTGGCATCACTTAACTCCTTAAGTGGACGAATAAGCTCTCCCCCTTGACGGTGCGCCAACCCGAGATGAATAAACGCGTGTCGAATCCCTATCGACTTTTCCGCTGTAGCAACTGCCTCTAAGGCGGAGTCAACTGACGTCCCTTGATTCACCAGATCAAGCACCTGTCTCAAGAGCTTGGAAACTGGATCCGCGCTATCGCGGGTCGCCTCATCGATAGCCGGGACGATGTCAAGACCAGCGCCCACTCCCATAACAACCCGCTCCATGACTGCCGGCAGATACACCTCTATCATCCTTTGGCGGCCCTGCTCACACGCAATCGTAGCGCGACTCCAGTAAAGCTCCCCTACCAACGCGCCGACTACACTCGCCAATCCAACCTGAGCTGGAGAGACACCTGGTACCATGAACCGCGCGCACACACAGAGCATTGCTCCAACGACCCACGCTCGTGCACGAGGCGAGAGATCCCTGGTGAGCCGGTGTGCTGTTACTGTCGTGGGGCTTAGCGATGAGGATGGCTTGTAATCGGACAGCAGAGTCTTCACCATTTCCCGGGCCTGATTTCGCCTCGTAGCGAAGGCACATAAGGCCACGCCCAACAAAATGAACCCTACGGCGCACGACCACAACGCCATCACAACACCTCCTCGCGTCCCATTTGAAACATCCACACCAAGCCAGCCACGACACACAACGCGCCAGATATGACAACGCCGAGACCCATTCTGTTGTGCCAAACAACCTCAAGTCCCGAGCGATTCATGACTACTTGCATGGCACCAATCAAAAGAGCGCACACTCCTATCCCACACGCCGAAAGCCTGTGCATAGCCAAGGCTGCTCTGGTCTTACGCCTGAACGACTGCCTCTGCCGGACTACTTTCGCGATCCGATGAAGAGGCTCAGCTAATGAGCTACCGTGGCGCCGCGATAACACAAGGCAGCTCTTGAGAAGCCGAACATCTGGATTACATTCGCTCGAACAGAGACGCTCGATGGCCTCAACCTCATCAAGCCCGCGAGACAACCCGACTCGAAACTCCTCAAGCTCATGAAACCAAGGCGACCCCGCCGTGAAATAGTGTCTCGCGTCAGTCAAGGCGCGAATCGGATCGATACCCGCGCGCACGGATGAAGCCAGCGATGTAAGGAGCACGGTCAGGTCCCGCTCAAGAGCCTCACTCCTGCGACGACGCCTTCGTTGTCGCATGCTGAGGCGCACCAGAATAATTGAGATAAGAATCCCAGCGCACATGACCGCGGAGCCCACCAGCGCCGCTCCCACAGAGACACTAAGTACCAGCGCGGCCACACTCACCTCGCGCGCCGCTATCCCAGCGCGACGTGATTCACGCGAACGAGCGCCTGATGCCGACGACAGGGCACATAGTCGCTCTGCTACTTTGTAATGTTCGTATATCAGAACCCTCACTCGCCTACCTCTGCATCAGTAAAGCCGCCTCTCGATATGAGATCTCTGTTGGAAGCTCTATTCGTTCCGGAAGCGTGTGCAGTCGATACGAGTAAGGAGCCTGCTCTAATTTTTCACGAAAGGCGCTTACACGAGTACCGACAACCCACTCGGGGTGTCCACGATCGAAGCGATAGGAGAAGATCTCGCGCTGCCGCAACACGCCATCCGCGACCGGCCCTAACTCACGAACATCAACTATCCTTCGAATTTTAGTGTGCCTGCACAGATCGACCACCACCATAACCTGAACAGCGGTGGCGACCTGGGCTCCAAGGAGATTACGATCAGCGTTTTTCTGTGCTCGCGAGAGAAACAACTCCAAACGCGTCATGGCATCGTGTGAGCTGCGCCCATGGATCGTTGACAAACCGGAGTGACCAGACGCGCATACATCAACAAACGCCTCTGCCGCCTCGGCATCCCGGATTTCACCGAAAATTATCCGATTCATCGCCATACGCATGCCAGCTCGAATGCACTGCGCTGGAGAAATCCGCCCAGCTCCCTCAACATTATCCTCGCGCGTGGTCATATAGCGCACATGAGGATGGTCGATTCGGATCTCTGGCGTGTCTTCAATGACAAGCACGGACTCGTCGGTGGGTATCGTCCCCGCTAAAGCGCGCGCCAGCGTTGTTTTTCCTGTACCAACTTCGCCCACTATCAAAATGGTACGACCAATGCCAACGATTGCCCTCAGGTAGTCGATGATACTGGGCGGCGCGAGTCCAGCTCGCTCCACATCCCGCGTGTCTACCGAGGTAAAACGATTTATTCGCAAGGTAAGATAGGGACCATCATCACAGAGATCTCTGTGGACTACGTGGATGCGCACCAAAGAACCTATCATACCATCCGCGATCGGTTGTTTCGTCGAGTATGTCGTGCCAGCCCGATGGAGGAGTCGCTCCACAAAAGCTTCGTAGGAACGTTGATCGACGAATCGTAGAGGAGTGCGAATACTGCGCCGCCCCTGTTGGACTGAGATCTTGGCGAACCCTGAGACAACGATGTCGGAGACTCGGGGCTCCTCAATGAGCGGCTGAAGAATGCCAAATATACTTTTATCGTTTTCCAACTGAGCGAGGATCTCATCTCGCTCCAGGCTCGTTAGCCGAACCCCCAAACGCGAGGCGACCTCACCTACAATTCCTGGTAGGTCCGCCGGTTCACTTCCATCCTCGCTTGATGCTTGCAGAGCCAGGGCTCTTTTGGCGTCCTCAAGAACATGACAAAGCAGAGGAGACAACGATTCATCAGCCGCGACTGCCCCCTCGACATGCATCATCGCTCCACCCTCTCCATGCTCGCCGCATTCAAGAAAAACCCCGAGGGAAGCGCGTCAGCGACGATCCACGCTCCATCAACAAGCGCATATCGCTTTCGATCAGCGCCCACTCCAAATTCAACGACCCCTCCGATCCTCGATTTCCTCACCTCGTTGTGGGCACCATTAAAATCTTCAGATGAGAAGCGCGTCGCTCGCCAATTCTCCTCATCTTTTAAACTTCTCAAAGCAAACGCGATCTTACCAAGGGGAACAGCCGTGTGGATCGCCAAGCACTGCTCCTGAGTGACAAGCAACGTGACGGTACTCGGCACTCCTTGAGTCGTAGATCCCACGGGGGATAGCGATCTCTCTGCCGAGATCACTTTGACCTGCTCGGCAACCACCGTGGTCTTGGTTTTCTCTACTAGAAGGACATCGACGATGGAGCCACTACGAGCCCATCCTTCGACCGCGCTGGTGGCGTCAACCTTGACCGTCATAGCCCGCATGCCCGGAGGTATCCGTCCGATAATCGGATTACCCAGCTCCTCCGCGCCACCAAGATTTCCCTCGATGATAGGCAAGCCACTTGGCAGAGAGACCAGGGCGGCCCGATCACGGATCAGAGCGGCATCTAAAACCACTCCGCGCGGAAGTTGATGCTTCGGAAACTTCTCAAGACGAGTTCCTACATCGCGCATGAGGGTGCCCGCTGATACGACGCGCTCCGGAACCGGCACCTCAACAACATCGTATTCTGGGACGATCATTCGATACCGGGATGGATCCACTTCTGGCCCCACCTTTCGCCCCGCGAGAAACGCGCTCGCGCCCACTCCTACGGCCACTACGATAGTACCCACGAGCGCGCCGCTACCCACGTAGCGGCGCGCTCCAGCTCTCATCACTCTGGCTGACATAGCGCCTACTGGGTAACTACTCCTCCGGAACGGGATTGCGCCCACTGCCCAA
>JAFMIS010000101.1 GCA_017853915.1 bacterium | reverse complement strand
GCGATAGCCGTTTGGGTTATTGATAGGTCGAAGGTTCGGTAGCGGGCATGGCCCTCCTTGAGGAACTGGGTATGTAATTTCACCAAGGATACTCAATCGTCCGGGTATGGAGGGGCGGTCATAGCCCGACCCTCTAATCTCGTAGGGATCGCCTGCCTTTGACGAATGAAAAAATAATTTCATCGAGGTTGTTTCATCTTGCAGCTCGTGCCCAGTGCTTACCGAAGAGGCTGCGAATCGATCAGTTTGCGCTAGGAGTTGCCTGTGCTCAAGGGAGGTATCATGTACCACTCGGGTGGGGAGATGGCTTCCGGCCTGTAGCTGCGGCACCGTGTTCCTAAAGCATCCTAACGATCCTCTCAATCTCCAGTGGATCGACCGGCTTCGTGAGATGCTGGTCGAAGCCCGCCTCTTTGGCGAGCGAGATGTGGTGCGCATCGCCCCATCCGGTAACCGCAATCAGCCGCGGTTTCGGTGACGTCTCAAGCGCCCGTACATTCCGAGCAACCTCATACCCCGTCATGCCTGGAAGTCCGATATCAAGAAATACAAGCTCTGGTTTGAAATCTTTCGCGGCCTGGATAGCTTCGGGACCGTTGGACGCTATATGCGTCTCCTGTCCCAGTAGGGAGAGCAGATCCTTTAAGCTCTGCGCGATGTCGAGCTGATCATCTACTACCAGCACTCGATGGGATGTGCCATGAACCGGCGGGTCGACATGGGTGCTGTTGGTGGGATCCTGAGATGGTGTATGTGCATGATCGTTACATGGTAGGGTGATGGTAAATATGCTCCCCGTGCCCGGCCCTGAGCTCGTGGCTTCAACCGTACCGTTATGCAACTCCGTCAGTCGTCGTGCTAAGGTTAATCCGATCCCCAGCCCGCCCTGAGAACGTGTCATCGAAGGGTCGACCTGGGAGAACATATCAAAAACTTTTGACAGCATCTCCTTTGAGAGGCCGATGCCATTATCTTTTACCTCTATCTGAACCTTGTCGTCCCTGCGTCGGGCGGTCAGCGCGATAGTTCCACCGTTTGGTGTATATTTAGCGGCGTTATTGAGGATATTGCTTATCACCTGCGCAATTCGGGTGGGATCTACATTGAGGGTTATGAGCTCATCAGGTTCCGATATGGTAAGGGTATGATGACCAGCGTCAACGAGGGGCCTGCTTGATTCGACCGCATTCGATAGTAGTAAGCTAAGAGGGACTCTCTGCTTTCGAAGTTCGAGCTTGCCGCGAGTAATACGGGAGACATCGAGGAGGTCATCTATCAGACGGACGAGGTGACTCACCTGACGTTCCATCATATCCAAGGTCCGGGTAACGGGCTCGCCCGTGGGCGTTCGACGTAGAATTTGGAGTCCCGTTCGAATGGGAGCGAGTGGGTTTCGTAGTTCGTGCGCAAGGGTTGCTAAAAATTCATTTTTCATATCCGCTTCGTGGCGAAGTTGAGTCACAAGATCCCCACGCTCGCGGAGGAGGTCCCGCACCATGTATTGATTGCGGCGGGCTTGCAGTGCGATTCGGATTACGGTGGAGAGCGTTTGCATATGGACCGGTCGCTCTAAGGTCGTTACGCTTAGCAGCAACTCATCGGCTAACGCATCTGTGCTCGTTGAATCATCGGGTACCACAATCGTCGGTATGGTCGACCATGGAGGTTGGGCCTGGAGTATCGCGAATAGTCGTGAAGCGCTATCGGATATCGTAGGGAGCTCCGACAGAATAATAACCGCAACTCCTCGCTCGATCTGGTCGCAGAGTTCCGAGTAATCCGCGCAGGAAAAGCCCTGAGCACCCAGGTTGCTCACAACCTCCTCGATTCGCCCTGCGTCTCGCGTAGACTCTACGCAAATGATGACTCGTTCCTCTGGGCTGGCTATTTGCATCTTCGTTCATCCTAACCCTTGGGTCTATTTCCAGAGAGTGAGAAATCTGCTTCAGGTGTATCCCCATAGAGTGGACCGGTCGCTACCTTGCTCCACCCACTCATTGGCTCAGCGATAACGATACCTGTGTCGGTTATAGTGAGCGGTCTCATCGTATGTTCATGAGGTCCGGTTCGATTCTTGAAGACGCTCAATCCTCGCTGGATCTCGCCGTGCTGTTCGAAGTATCGGAGTAGGAGAACGGTATCGGCAAGATAACTGACATTGAAATCAGCAACAGCGCCGTGAAGGATCCCGTGTTGGGCGACGATCATGATAGTGATGACATCTCTTTGATTAAGGTATGAGACGAGCTCATGCAGATGAGTCGAGAGAAATCGCTCTTCAGGCATCGCGTTGAGATATCCGTTGAGACTGTCGATGACAACGATTGTGGCGCCGTCATCTATCGCATCGCGCACCTCTTGGGCAAATGAACCTGGGGTGAGCTCAGCAGGGTCGACCTGCCGAGCGACTAGGCGACCATCTTGGATATGGGTTTTGAGCGCGCCGTGATCACCCGTGAAGTTCAGCTTCTCCGCGCGTGCAAGGAAGGTCCCCAGTACCTCATCGAAGGTATACACCGCGGCTTTTAATCCTAGCTTGAGGCCGTTGGCGACGAATTGCATCGCCAAGGTTGACTTCCCGACACCCGAGGGGCCGATGAATACAGAGGAGGTTCCCGTACGAAGTCCCCCCTGGAACATGTGGTCGAGGTTTGGGATTCCGCTACCACAGAGGCGCCGTTCGATGTGGTCGCTGTGTTGTGGTGAAACCAGTCGAGGGAAAACGAACAAACCTCCGCCACGTATCTCATAGTCGTGAAACCCCTCCTGAAATTCCGACGATCGTACCTTCCCGATGGAGAGCCTGCGGCGCGCCCGTCCATATTGTGGTAGGTTCGTCTCTAATACGATGGTTGCGCCTACTATCGCCTGATGAGCGTGGGCCTCGCTCTCGGGCGTCTGGTCGTCAAGCAGCAACGTTGTGATGCCTCGGTGCTCTAAAAACATCTTTAAAGAGATCAGTTGCCGACGATAGCGAACCGGAGCACCGGCTAGTAGTCGCAGCTCCGACAGCCCATCGATGACAACGTGAGAGGGCTTGAGCCTCTCAATTTCGGAGATGATAGTTTTGATGACGTCACCAAGCTGGGTCTCGCTCGGGTGAAATATGGAGCTCGTGCTCTGCTCGACCGGATCTAAAGAGGCACGAACCAGATCACAGAGGTCAATCTCTTCGAACGGCCATCCGTGGGAGGCGCATATCATCTCTATGTCCCGACGAGATTCCGTTAACGCTATGTAGAGGACTCGCTCCCCCTCCTGAACTCTCTTCAGAAGGTACTGCAGTCCCACCGTAGTTTTTCCGGAGCCAGGACCTCCCTGCAGGAGATAGAATCCACCCTGAAGGAAACCGCCATGAAGGATTACGTCCAGCCCAGGAATGCCCGTAGCGAATCGCGGCGGAGACTTCCCACCCCCTTGGATGTTCGGTTGGTCGCTCATGAGGCAGTAATCTCCGAGGGCAGTGGAGTCGGTCAGGTGGGTTCGGCGCTACAATGCTACAGCTGCGTGCGGCGAATCCAAGCGGCTCAAGGATAGCGAGATTATTATCCATCGGTATGACGGACGCCGGCTCGCGCATCTCGGTAAGTCACGGCAGTCTGCACTACCGCAGGGGGCCATATACGCCCCTCCACCCGCGTCGGTTTGGTGTTATTTTCATTAAACGTTAGTGGTTGCAGTGAGATAGCCGTGCAGGGCCCCGTCAGGTGAAGCACACATCGTGGCATCCTCTGCTCACGCGGCCGCTCTGATTGTCCATCCGTAGTCATCCGTCGCTGACATGGTGTGCGCTCTACGTCCTTACACACACGAGGGTACCATGGCTAAACCATCCAAGATCTCTGGATTCCCAGAGTGGCTCCCAGAGCAAAAGATCGCCGAAGAGAAGGTGATCGCGACGATTTTCCTCCTGTACCCGGGCTACCGCATAACCAAGGGGAGTACAGACCCGTAACCCCAGTACGGTTGGAGTCAAAAGCCATCGAGCAAAGGGGCTAAAAATTACTGTAAACGGGACTCTAGATACACGAATGCCCTGCGAATCGGAGAACGCAAAAATCTGGTAGACGGAAAGCCTAGCGACCAAGCGCGTTAGCGAGCTTGTGCATAGAAGGTGGATACAACCCCGGAGGATACGGAACCGTCACGTCCCCTAGCTTCCACTTCTCCCGAACTGCTCTCGCCTTCTGCATGAGCGCCTTGAAAAATCTAATAAACTCGACACGCACACTGCGCTTCTCGGAAAGACACCACATTCGACGCCCCCTTCGTTTGGGCCGATAGCTAGTATCAAACACCTGCGCAAGAAGACGCTCCCTGCCGAACACGCTCTTCTTCTCCCTCACTCTCTTCTTTTCAGCCCGATCCTCAAGCAATCTAATGCGTGCGACTAAGTGCTCGTTAAGTTTCTGTTGTTCTTCCGGTAAGTGATATCCAAACGCTTCCATCCACGCGTTGGGCTCAAGGGTAAACGTCTGGATCTCATCGGATGAGGCTAGGATCTCCTCCGCACGCTTGGTGTAGCCCCGCAAGTTGTTGGCATCTCGTGTGATAGCGGTAAACTGCGGACGCCTGAGTCGCTTCCAATGTCGGGTAATCTTACCTGATTGAAACATCTTCCAGGAGGAGAACCCAGGGTATCTGTCGATGGAGGTTTCTAAATTATCCTTGGCCGGATTCGCATAGAGATACGCTATCGCGATTAAGGCTCTCGTTGGGGTTAGAACGATAGGGCTATCGTATCCCTCACACCACAGGGTGCGCTTGTTGCGTCCGAGGAGCCCGTTAATCATGTGAGCTGACTCGGTTTTGAAGTGACGAAAGAACGCCTCAACGTGATCGGGGTTTATGACTACCAAAACAAGGTGGATATGTGTCGCCTCAACAATAATGTGGCAGATCTTAACGGGGTAGAGCGCGCATGCCGCAGCAAGGCAGCTCTTCACGATCGCCTTGCACAGTGGATTAGCTAAAAGTAACAATCCCTCCTCAAGGCTAAACGTGCAAAACAACACGCTCCCGTGAGGGTGGTATTTCATCTTCTTTTCCATGAGGTGCTAATCGGAGAGCTGAACGGGAAGTTGCCAGAGGAAGAAGAAAAAGTAGCCCCTCTACAGAGGAAAAAAAGTAGCCCCTCTACAGAGGAAACAGAGGAATAAGTAGCCCCTCTACTGAGGAATAAAAGTAGCCCCTCTACAGAGGAATAAACAGTAGCCCCTCTACAGAGGAAAAAAGTAGCCCCTCTACAGAGGAAAAAAGTAGCCCCTCTACAGAGGAAAAAGTAGCCCCTCTACAGAGGAAAAACCCCGGCGTTTGGGCCAACTTGGCGGTTTCTGCGTGCCCTGCTAGGATCGTCGCAACTGCGACGGGCCCGTACGGTAGCGTGAAATCTTACCCAGTGTCTCATGAAGCGTCTTTGTATCTCTATTCTTGTCGTGATTGCGGTGGCTGTAGGACTTTCTTTTATTCCTGCGGACCCAGTACCGAGGACTGAGCCTATTATCATCATTAATAATTCGCGTTTTGGTCCCATCCGCGTGTCTGGTTCTAGTAACACGGGGGGTGTTCTAATCATCAATTTTTCGGGGCCTTCACCTGATGAGTCTACGAAGAGGTATATCAACGATCTGGTGATGCGCGGGAACATCGTCGCCGAAGTCGATATTGAACGCTATCGCTCAATAGCTCAGGCAGAAAATGGGGGCGGGATATTGGCGTGCTACGAATATGCTGGTGAGGTCTCTCGCCTGTCGCAGGTCCTGCAAAACTCTTTGAAGATGGAGACGATTTCGAGCGCTATCTTGCTGGGAACCGGCGAGCGCGGTTCCGAATTCGCCTTCGCGATTCAACGATTTCTAAAGAGTGATTTTTTTGGTGCTTTGGCGACATCTCTTCCGGTAGGTAAGGAAGTCGCAGCTGATCTCTGTTCGGATGAGGATTTGAACAAATTTCGCGCTGATTATTTTCCTCTGAATGTTCTTGATGACAAGGAGCAAGCACCGAGCTACTCAAATTTTCGCTTCCTGCTCTCTTCGGGAGTTCCTGTAACCGAGATAGCCTCTCGTCGGCATGTTTCATCCTCATTTCTTGAGTGCTCAGGCGCTCATTGCCCTCTGATTGATCTCTTTGTCCCTCGACCTCAGATGGGACAGGCCAGGTTGCCAGTCATTGAAGTTCTTCCCAAGAGCGATACAAGCGATTTCTTCGTAGTCTTTCTGAGTGGTGATGGCGGATGGGCCAGCATCGACAAGGAGATCAGCGGATACTTAAGGAAGCGTGGAGTACCCGTCGTTGGGTTTGATAGTTTGAAATACTTTTGGAAGGCGAAGAGTCCGGAGCGAGTAGCCGCGGATATATCGTCGTTAGTGACAGAGTATCGGCGCAAGTTTGGAAAAAAAAGGGTCGTTCTCCTGGGATTCTCTTTGGGCGCGGATGTTATCCCATTTATCTTGAGTCGATTACCATCTGAGCAGTTGAGTTCTATCTCATATTACTCGCTGCTGAGCGGCGGGTTGAGGGTGGAGTTTGAGGTGAAACTTACTGATTGGATCTCTGATGATCAACCCGAAAGTGGAGCTCCGATTGCCCCCGAATTGGAACATGTCCCGAACATCCCAGCTAGCTGTATACGCGGAAAGGAAGAAGAGTCTTCTCTCTGTGACCAGAAACTCCCATCCTCAATGACCACGTTTACCTTGCCGGGGTCCCACCATTTCGACGGCGACTACGAGCGGGTAGCTGAAATTTTAGTAAAGGAGATTGAGACTCGTGCTCTCCGCTGAAACGAAAAAATCGCTGCCTGAGGCTCAGGGGAATCAGCCCCTCGTCATTCTTCTCGGAAAATTAGGAGGTCTTATCCCTCTGCTGCTTCTTCTTGCGGCAGTATTCGTAGTGCGGCGGTTGCTTACCGAATACACCTACGAAGAAGTGCTGCAAGACATGAGCCTCATCCCAAAGTCTCATCTCGCGATCGCGATCGCACTTAGTGTCGCGAATTACATGGTGCTGACCCTTTATGACTTTTTAGGTAGTAAGTATGTGCGAGCGAAAATCCCGCTACGAAAGCTCGCGCTGGCCTCCTTTGTGGCGTACGCGTTTAGCCAAAATCTAGGGGCATCGATACTAAGTGGAGGCGCAGTTCGCTACCGCTTCTATCAGAAAGAGGGCTTAAGTGGCATCTCGATCGCAAAAATAATCTGGTTTACGTTTGTTCATTTCTGGCTTGGGCTCTTCCTGCTTGCTGGTATACTCGCCCTTCTCGTTCCAGAGGCTTTCGCTGAGGTCTTTCATCTCTCTGATCTCACCTGTCGACTTATCGGAGCTGCCGTCGCCTTCCCGAGCGCGGTGTACATCCTCTTCGCGTTCTTCCCTCGCTTGCTAGCGCGACGATATCGGCGGCTAGTCCCCCGTAGAAACTTGGCTCTTGGGGGACTGCTGGTCTGTATGCTCGATTGGTTGCTCGCCGCGAGTGTGTTTTACATGACCCTTTCCGGGGAGCACGAGATCACCCTGCTGTTAACCATCGCGGCATTTATTGGGGCTCAGGTGATTGGAGTCGTGAGTCATGTCCCCGGAGGCTTGGGGGTATTTGAGGCGACGGTGGCCTATCTCTTGTCGCCGCATCACGACAACTCTGAGCTGATCTCCAGCCTCATCCTATTCCGATGTATTTACTATTTTGTTCCCTTCATGATCGCGGTGGGGCTATTAACCGTGTCAGAGGTCGCTTCTCAGGCGAAGAAAGTCTCCCGCAGCGCGCGCCTAACCGCTGGCCTAGAGTCCTTGGAGATCTTATTTCTCGCGTCTTCGCCGCTTATTAGCGCCATCTTCTGTATCTTTACAGGGCTCCTTCTGATGTTGGGCACTGCGTTTCGGACTGGAGGTATTTCTCCTCGAATACTCAGCTATCCTATCCCGTTGTCTATCTTTGAGGCCTCGCATTTCTTGGGGAGTATGGCCGGAGTCGCGCTGATGTATCTCGGCGTTGGCTTGCGGCGTCGTTTGAAGGGAGCCTGGTGGGTATGCGTGTTGTTGATATGCCTCTCCATTCCGATCTCGATAGGTCGGGCTGGGTGCCTTGAAGTTGGGTTCCTGCTCGGTAACTTGGCGTTCCTCTGGTTCACTCGACACGCGTTCTATCGGGCCGGAGCGTTTGGAGCTTCCATCGGGAAAGCTCCCTGGATCTGGTCTGGAGGAATGGTCTCGATTGTGATGGCTTTCGGACTCTTTACATACCAAGACTTCGATTATTCGCATCGATTGTGGTGGGAGTTCGCGTTTGCCGGGGAATTCCCGCGGTTTCTGAGAAGCCTCGTGGGAATGTGTGTCGGTCTTTTTGCCGGTGGGGCTTA